>NZ_JADPGO010000042.1:0-23460 GCF_015668165.1 Blautia sp. 1001283B150304_161114_C9
CGAATGGTTATCCACAAAATAAAAAAATAAATTTCGTCATTTTTTACAATGACTTATGCATACCTCTGAACAGTAACTGTTACTGCTCACTCCGTTCTCAGTAACGTAGCCAAAATTCATTCCAGATTGCCTGCGGCAATGGAATTTGGGCTTGTATGTCTCGGGATTTTGGCATATTCATGCCAAAACACCTCGCGGGATAGTGGTATGTGAACCGTAACATTTTTTTCACTTTCAACACTCTTTTTCTATCATTTCATATAATTTTGCCAACGCTTCCTTAATACCGCCAACCTCATCGATCAGTCCTTCTTTTACCGCCTCTTTTCCTTCCAGCATGGTTCCCACATCTTTTACCAGCTGAGAAGTATCAAGCATCAGCTCTTCCAGACGTTTCTGAGATGCTTTGGAATGTTCGGAAATAAATGTAGTGATGCGGTCCTGAATTTTCTCCATATTCCGGTAAGTCTGAGTCACTCCGATAAACATACCATTGGAACGTACCGGATGAATCACCATCGTAGCACTTGGTACTGCGAAAGAATAGTCAGCAGAAACAGCCATGGGAACTCCTATGGAATGACCGCCGCCCAGAACCAGTGATACCGTAGGAATACTCAATGACGCAATCATCTCTGCAATGGCAAGTCCAGCCTCCACATCCCCCCCGACTGTATTGAGCAAAATCAGGAGTCCTTCAATTTCCTCATCATCTTCAATAATCGCAAGTTTCGGCAGCACATGTTCATATTTGGTTGTTTTTGAATGAGATGGTGCAGACTCATGTCCTTCGACTTCTCCGATAATCGTGAGGAGTTCCACTTTATGCTTTCTGGAATTGCTGTCAAGAACTACCTGCCCCATCTCTTTTATCTGTTCATTTTGTGTATTTTCTCTTTTCAGGTTCTGCTCTTTTCCTGAATCTATGTCCTCCTGTTCATCCACAGTCAGATCTTCATCTGAAAAATCTTCATTATTTTTTCTCTGCCGCTCATTTTGGTATCTGCACATTTCCGCATATTCATCCAAAACTCCCCTCTCTTTTTTTTCTGTTTCTGATTTTCCATAATCTTTTATAATATCCCGCATAAAAATACCTCCAAGATTTTATTCCTGGAGATATTATGTACTATTTTTTTTATTTTATTCCGCACTGTCCTTGGTAACCAGTTTTACTTCTACAGGAATAGACTTCTCAACTGTCTCTCCCTCTGCCAGAGTAATTGCTGTATCTACAGCTGTTTTACCCATCTGGTCTGGCTGCTGCGCGACTGTTGCAAGCATTTTTCCCGCTTTTACAGCAGCAACCGCATCATCTGTAGCATCAAATCCGACAACCTTAATATCTTTTCCGGTTGCAGCAATTGCCTCTAAGGCACCAAGTGCCATCTCATCATTATGTGCAAATACACCTTTGATAGAACCATTTGCCTGAAGTAAGTTCTCCATAACAGTCATACCTGTTGCACGGTTAAAATCTGCTGTCTGGCTTCCTGTTACATCCAGTTTCTCATCAGCTACTTCATGGAAACCTGCACCTCTGTCTATAGTTGCGGAAGCTCCGGTTGTTCCCTGAAGTTCCGCTACCGGTGTACCTTCACCAATCGTTTCTACCAGATACTCTGTTGCCATTTTTGCACCTGCTACGTTATCAGATGCAATCTGGCAGTCTACATCAACACCATTCACAACACGGTCTACAGAAATAACCTTGATACCTTTCGAAATCGCATCCTTTACTGCCGGAGCGACTGCATCAGAGTCTACCGGATTTACGATCAGAACAGATACATTTCTGGAAATCAGGTCTTCTACGTCATTGGTCTGTTTCGCAGCATCATCACCTGCATCAACCGTGATCAGTTCCGCACCTTTTTCTTCTGCTTCTGCCTGTGCACCCTCTGCGAGGCTTACAAAAAACGGGTTATTTAATGTAGATACGGACAATCCAATTGCTCCGTTTCCTACAACTCCATTTTCACCAACTTCAGCTGTTCCCTCGCCGTCAATAGTAATAATCTGGCACCCTGCTGTGGAAGATAACATTGCACACGCAGCTGTCAGAGCTACGATCTTCTTTATTTTCATTTCGAAATCCCTCCTGTATATTATTAACCGGATAAAGTAAGTTCTCTTGCTCCAACTTCGAAAAAACAATAAACATAATGAACAGGAACTTGCTTATAATATCCGCTTGATGTACTCAGACTGCTGTTCTTATCCCCTCAGCAGCCTGAATATGTAATTTTCTTATGTTCTGATTAACGATTTCTGTCAGAAAGTACTGCGATCAGAATGACGATACCTTTTACTACGTCCTGATAGTAAGAAGAAATACCAAGAATATTCATACCATTATTTAAAACTGCGATGATCAAAACACCGATCAGTGTTCCCTGAATTTTACCACGTCCACCACTCATACTGGTTCCACCAAGAGCTGTTGCTGCGATAGCATCCATTTCATATCCATCACCCAGAGTAGGCTGAGCGGAATTCAATCTGGAAAGAAGAATCAGACCGGAAAGAGCAGACATGAAACCTGAAATTCCATAAACTATGATCTTTGTTTTGTCAATGTCAACACCAGCAAGACGTGCACATTTGCTGTTACTTCCTGTTGCATAGATACGTCTTCCAAATGTTGTTTTGTTCAGCATAAAATAAAATGCGATAAACGCAAGTACAAAAAGAATTACAGGAATCGGAATGCGGAAGATGTTTCCTTTTCCTACCAGTTTCAGTGCAAAGCTGTCACCAAGATTGGAAATTGGTTTTCCATCCATAAAGATCATAGTCAGTCCACGGTAAACAGTCATTGTAACAAGAGTTGCGATAAATGCCTGCAGGCGGCCTTTTGTAACAAGGATACCGCTGACAAGGCCAAGACCTGTTCCAATTACCAGTGCAAGGATCATTGCCGGTACAACCGGAAATCCACTTGCGATCATTCCTGCGCAGAGTGCAGTAGACAGACCCAGAATAGAACCAACAGACAGGTCAATCGCATCTGTCAGAATTACACACGTCATACCAAATGCAATAAATCCATTAATAGAAGACTGTCTTAACAGTGACAAAAAGTTACTCCATGTGCGGAATTCCGGACTTACGATGCCTATTCCCACAACAAGAACGATCAATGCAATAAATGCGCCATATTCCTGAACGTATTCAGATACGCTTTTTTTCTTAGTTTCCATTAAATTGTACCTCCCGTAGCCAATGTCATTACTCTTTCCTGATTTGCTTCCTCATAGGAAATGATTCCTCTTACTTCACCCTCACGGACAACCATGATATTATCACTCATTCCAAGTACTTCCGGCAGTTCTGAAGATACCATAATGATTGCAACTCCCTGTGCTGCCAGTTTATTGATAATACTGTAAATCTCTTTCTTTGCTCCAATGTCCACACCTCTGGTAGGCTCATCCAGAATTAATATCTTTGGATTTGTAAGGATCCATTTTGCAAGAACAACTTTCTGCTGATTACCACCACTTAAATTGTTACATTCATGATATGATCCAAAGCATTTGATGTGCAGGTCTTTGATTGCTTCTGCCACCATATTCTTCTCCGCTTCTCTGGAAATTACAGATGATTTAGAAATACGTCTCAGATTACAAAGAGAAATATTCTCCCGGATGCTCTTATCAAGCATCAGACCCTCTGTTTTTCTGTCCTCTGTAATAAATCCAATTCCATGCTCCATTGCCTGACGGGGATTGGAAATCTTTACCTCTTTTCCGTCAATTTCAATTGTACCACTCTCATAAGAAAGATTTCCAAAGATTGCCTGCATGATTTCCGTTCTTCCTGCCCCCATCAGGCCGGAAACTCCAAGCACTTCCCCTGCGCGTACAGAAAAATTTACATCATGGAATGTCCCCTTTCTGGTCAGTTCTTTTACTTTCAAAACCTCTTTGCCGATTTTTACATTCCTGGACGGATAACGCTCACCAATCTCACGTCCGATCATCATTTTGACAATCTCATTCATGTTTGTTTCCGGTATGTTTTTCACACCAATATAAGAGCCATCCCTCAGAACCGTAATTCTGTCACACAGTTCAAAAATCTCCTCCATACGGTGTGAGATATACACCATGGACACACCTTTCTTTCTCAGAGATTCAATGACCTTGAACAATGCTACTGTTTCACTCTGTGTCAATGCAGCTGTTGGCTCATCCATAATGATAACCTTTGCATCTGCCATCAGTGCCTTACAGATTTCCACCATTTGCTGCTGTCCTACAGAAAGTTCTGCCATAACTGTCTTAGGAGAGATATTCACTCCCAGAATATTCAGTGCTTCCTGTGCTTTTTTCTGCATTGCTTTCTTGTCGCAGATTCCGAATTTTCCATGGATTTCTTTTCCCATAAACAGATTTTCTTCTACTGTCAGATCAAACATAACGTTTAACTCCTGGTAGATAAAGACGATTCCTGCTTTCTCAGCTTCCTGCGGATTCTTGTAATTTACTTCTTTTCCGTCAACAAGCACAGTTCCTGCATCTTTGGTGTAAACACCTGTAAGAATTTTCATCAGAGTAGATTTACCAGCTCCGTTCTCCCCCATCAGTGCATGAACCTCGCCGCTTTCCAGTGTAAAGCCAGCCTGCTTCAGTACCTGGTTGGAACCGAACAATTTATCAATCCCACGCATCTCAATTCGCATTACTTTTGCCCCCTTTTATTTATTAGCAGTCTCACTGCCTTCTCTTCTATCCGAAAATACAGCCGGACTGCAGGATGATGTTTGCATATGGAGTAATTTCTCCGCTGCGGATTACTGCTTTACAATTCGCTGTTCTCTTCTTTAATTCTGTATGTGAAACAAATTCAATTTCTATTTTCTTTCCTGTTTCCTGCTCGATTTTTTTTAATAACTGTTCAATTTTTTCAAACATCTCCGGATTCTGCTCACAAATTTCCTCGGCAAGCACAATTTTCTCAATCTTCATATCGTTTGAAACCGGTTTCAAAACATCCATAAAAGAAGGTTTTCCAAATTCAATTGCAAGATCAATCCTTTCTGTTGTGTCCGGTACCGGCAGACCGCAGTCACCGATAGCAAGAGTATCTGTGTGTCCCATACAGGCCAATACTCTTGCGATATCACTGTTTAAAATTCCAAGTCGTTTCATGCTATTTATTTAACTCCTTTTCAACTTCTTCTCGTGTCGGCATTCCTGTCTGTGCTCCAAACTTCTCTGTGGAAAGACTGGCCGCTGTGTTTGCAAAACGAAGTGCAATCTCCAGATCAGCATTCTCTGCAAGCATGGTACAAAATGCACCGTTTAATGTATCACCTGCGCCTGTTGTATCTACAACTTTTGCAGGACGAACCGGCACATGAATAATTGTACCGTCCTTCTTAGCCGCTGCCACGCCGTCAGATCCCAGTGTAATCACAAGTTTCTCAGGATACGCTTTGAGTAATTCTTCTGTGTTTGTATCTGCACCAAATAGTATTTTAGCTTCATGTTCATTCGGTGTCAGCCACGTTATCTTCTCCAGAACTTCTTTTTTCACTTCTCTTGCAGGTGCTGGATTTAATACGATTTTGATTCCATTTTCATGGCAGATATTTACTACATATTCTACAGTTGCTTCCGGAATCTCATGCTGCAAAACCACATAATCTGATTTCAGCAGATCTTCCTTGATACTGTCAACATATTCGCAGTCAACCTTTCTGTTCGCACCTGCAACTACGATAATTGTATTATCATTCTCACCTACTGTAATGATTGCAAGTCCTGTTGGTACACCTGCGATTTTTCTGATATTTCCTGTCTTAACCCCTTTCTCTGCAAGGTTATCGATCAGTGCCTGTCCATGACTGTCATCACCAACACAGCCAAACATCTCTACATCTGCGCCAAGTCTTGCCATTGCCACTGCCTGGTTTGCACCTTTTCCGCCGGGAATGTAACTTAACGTGTCACCATGAAGTGTCTCTCCCTTCAACGGAATTCTCTCTGCAGTTACTGTCTGATCCATATTGATGCTTCCTATAACTGAGATTTTCATATTCTCATCCTCCTTGTATTTATATTTATCATATGACGGTTGCTTTCCATAAATCAACACATGTCTCATTTTATAATTGTTGTTTCTCTTTTTATTAAAGTTACCGGAAATTTATTTACCCGCGTTACTCTGCCTCCGGTTGCGTAACTGATAATGCACTGTACTGCAGTCTTTCCCATGTCCGCAATTGGCTGTCGGATTGTCGTAAGTTCCGGTGTTATCAGATGTGCCAGTGCCACGTTATCAAACCCTATAATCTGCACATCCTCCGGAATCTGATATCCGTGACGTCTCAAGACTTTGAACACAGAAATCGCTACCATATCATTACAGGAAATGATTCCGTCAACTGCCGGATATCTATTCAGGATTTCTTCTGCCACCAGTTGTCCCTGATCAAAACTGTATTCACATTCCAGGTTCTGGACTTCCCGTCCGTACTGTTTGCAGGTGTCTACATATCCCCGATATCTGTCTCTGGCACTGGAATACTTCTGTGGTCCGGAGATATTTACGATATTTCTACATCCACACTGGATCAGATGTCTGGCTGCCAACTTTCCACCTTCATAATGGTCAGCTTCCACAAAAGCCAGTTCTCCATCTGCATTAATACGTCTGTCCACAGCCACCACCGGAATTCCGCAGTCTTTAACTTCCGCGTCAATTTCCTCATTGTTCGTCATAAGAATAATTCCGTCTGCGTTCATTCTGGAAAGCATTCGGATACTCTCTTTCTCTTTTTCAGGTTTATTCTCAGAGTAACACAACGTCATCCGGTATCCCCGGGCATATGCTTCGCCTTCAATTGCCTTCGCCATTTCTGTGAAGAATGGATTCTCGATATCCGGGGCAATCACGCCGATGATCCTTGATGATTTCTTAAACAGGGAACGAGCAACTTCATTAGGTTTGAAACCCGTTTCAGAGATTGCATTTAAAACCCTTTGCATTTTTTCTTCATCTACTTTTGCTGTTCCGTTTATTACTCTGGATACGGTAGAAGGAGAAACTCCTGCCAGTTTTGCTACATCTCGAATACTTGTCATTCCTAGGCACCTCCTGTCGTTGTGTATTTTTTCTTTTGAAACCCGTTTCAAGATGGCTTTATTATATCATTTTCACAATTAATGTCAACGTGGTTTTCAGTCAAAAATGCTTTTCGGCGTTTATTACAGATTTCAGGTTAAAGATTTATGCAATATAGCTGATAAATTTCCAGATACTATAACAAAAATGACCTTTTTCATATGTCATCCATCTTATAACAATCCTCTTAAATGCATTATTTACGAGGATTGCTATATCATACATACAAAAAGGTCATTTTCTCATTAATCAATATTATTCAATCATTCGTTCCAGTTTGTCCAAACGTCAGTTACATCGTCATCCTCATCTAACAGATCCAGTGTTCTCTGAAGATCCTTGAGAGCCTGCTCATCTGTGAGATCTACATATGTCTGAGGGATCATGGCAACCTGTGCTTCTGCGATCGGCGCACCTGATTTCTCGATTTCCTCACGGACTGCACTGAAGTCATCCGGTGCTGTAAGTACTTCATAGCTGTCTTCTTCTTCGTTGAAGTCTTCAGCACCTGCATCCAGAGCAAGCATCATCAGCTCATCAGCGTCCATCTCACACTCTTCTTTGTCAATAATGATCTGACCTTTCTGATCAAACATATAGGATACACATCCCTGAGTTCCGATGCTTCCGTTACCCTTTGTAAATGCATTACGTACATTACCTGCTGTACGGTTCTTGTTGTCTGTCAGAGTCTCAACAATGATAGCAACACCGTTCGGACCATATCCTTCATATACAGCTTTCTCGTAGTTATCTGCGGAATCAGCACCTGCTGCTTTTTTGATACCACGTTCAATTGTATCGTTTGGCATATTGTTTGCTTTCGCTTTGGCAATTACATCACGAAGTTTGCTATTGTTATTCGGATCCGGACCGCCTGCTTTGACAGCCATAACCAGCTCACGTCCGATTACTGTAAAAATCTTACCTTTTTTTGCATCGTTTTTCTCTTTCTTATGCTTAATGTTTGCAAATTTTGAATGTCCTGACATCTTTCTTTCTCCTTTTGTTAATTATTTTTATCTGCTGCTGTTTATACAGCAACATTATTATCCCGCTCCACCTTAACCTTGCCAATGGTTTTATTACCAATAGACAAGATCGTAAAGCAGTATCCAATCGCTTTTATGCTTGTATCAACATCCTTATCTGTAGGAATATGTCCCAGAATATTGGTCAGATAACCGTTCAGTGTTTCAAACTCTGTATCCCCAAAATCTGCATCCAACTCTTCTTCCACATCCTCCAGATAAGCAAGCCCGTCAATGATCAGACTGTTATCTTTTTGTGCGCGGATCGTAATTTCATCCTCATCATATTCGTCCAGAATATCTCCGACAATCTCCTCCAGAATATCCTCCATGGTAACGATCCCGGCTGTCTGGCCATATTCATCCACAACAATTGCCATATGGATCTTTCTGGCCTGCATAGTATGAAAAAGATCTCCAATCCCCCTTGTTTCAGGAATCAGGGATGCCTGGCGGATAATTCCGGGCAGTTCCTTCAACGGTTTGAACTTCGCCCAGGGATTCTGTGTCATAAACTTAAGCGCATCTTTATAATGGACAATTCCTTTGATATTGTCAATATTCTCCTCATATACCGGATAACGGGAATTCCCCTCTTCCAGCATAGTGTCAATCATGTTCTTGAGCAATATCTCCTCGTCAAAGGCCACCATATTCTTTCTGTGAGTCATGATATCATGGGCTTCTGTCTCATTAAAAGATATGATATTCTGGATCATTTCCGCCTCATTCTCCTGGATGACGCCCTGTTCATGAGCTTCATCTACAATGGAAATGATTTCCTCTTCTGTGACAGACTTTTCTGTACGGTTTATCTCCACACCAAAAGGCACTGCTGCCAGTCTGGCGATCCAGGTGACAGATACAGTAAAAGGCTTTAACAGATTCAGCCAGAAATGTACCAGGTTCAGATACTTATATGCATAAGCTTCAGGATGATAAGTACCAACCCGCCGAAAAGCCAGAATACCGATTGCAGCAAGAAAAATCACGCACAATGCCATTACCAGGATCAGTGCAGGCACATGCTTTATGTATGGATAAAATGCATCCACAGCATATGGGACCAGAAAAGTACCAAAACAAATACCACATGCCATTACGATCAGCGGAATTGCATTGACAAACTGCGCCGGTTTGTCGATCAGAGTCATCAGCATCTGTGCTTTTTTATCGCCTTCCTCTGCTTTCTTCTGTGTATCATTCTCACTTATGTTTCTCAGCGCTGCGGCAAACCCGTAAAAAATTCCATTCAGCCACAACAGTAACAGTAAAACAAATAAGCCCCAGAGGGGCATACTACTGCCATCTTCCATTATATTATTCAGTCTCCTCCTTATTGAATATGCGTAATTACTGGTAAAATATATCACTTTCTCCATTAATCGTCAAGATACTGACCGGACAGAGATACCAAAAATTACTGTTCATTTATTGTTCACGCACTACTATCCGAGACATGCAAGCCAAAAAATCGTAATACCGGATCAGATGATATATCCCTTAAAAAGTAAAATCAGAACGTAAGCTCCAGGCTGATCTCAAGTGCATGATTCACCTTATCCAGCATCGCATCATCCAGATGACAGACTTTATCTTTTAATCTTCTTTTATCTATAGTACGAAGCTGTTCCAGCAAAATCACAGAATCTTTTTCAATCCCATAGAGTTCCGCATTGATCTCAATATGTGTAGGAAGCTTAGCCTTGTTCATTTTTGATGTAATAGCAGCACAGATCACTGTAGGGCTGTGCCGGTTACCTACGTTATTCTGAATGATCAGAACCGGCCGGATTCCACCCTGTTCACTCCCCACTACAGGGCGAAGATCAGCATAAAATATATCCCCTCTTTTAATTACCACACAATTCACACTCCGATTCTTTCCGGTTTCAATTTACAACATTGCCATAAGAAGAAACCTTGTTATCAGCCGGATATTTCCTGTCCGGTTAAGATAAAGTATTTCCACCTTTTTCTTGTGTATACATGCGTGGTATATAAAAATCAGTTATCGCTCACTTCGTCTCTATTCAGCAAACAGTAACATTATATTTCTTTCCCGTTTTTAATATAGACTCTCGGCACACGCGGGCTGATATCACAGGCAAACTCATAGGAAAATCTGCCACAGAGATCACCAATCTCCTCAATACCGATAAACTCATCCCCGTCTCTGCCGATCAGTGTTACCTCATCGCCCTTCTTCACATCACCAATCTCAGTCACATCTACCATAAACTGGTCCATACAGACTCTGCCAAGGATCGGAGCCTTTTGTCCATGTATCAGAACCCAGCCTTTATTGGAAAGCTGCCTGGAATAGCCGTCTGCATAGCCCACCGGAACAGTTGCCACACGAAGCTTCCTGTCAGCCACATAAGTACCGCCGTAGCTGATCGCTGCTCCGGCAGGAACGTCCTTCACATAAGTCACATGACTCTTAAGTTCCATAACCGGCTCAAGCTTTACAATATCTCTCTCCACCTCAGAAGAAGGATAAATTCCATAAATTGTGATTCCGGCGCGGACAATATTCAGATTTGCTTCCGGCATACGTATGATGCCCGCACTGTTAGAACAGTGATGCAGAGGAATTTCCACTCCTGCCTCTTCTACGCGCCTTGAAAAATCCAGATACCGCTCCAATTGTACCATAGCCGGACTTCTGTCATACTCATCTGCTCTTGCAAAATGAGTAAACATACCCTCAATCTCAAGATTTGGAAGTTCTGAAATTTTTTTAATTTCCTCTACATTTTCCTGTGCATCCGCAAAACCGATCCTGGTCATTCCTGTGTCCAGAGCAATATGAATATGTACAGTTTTTTTCTGCAGAACCGCTTCGTCTGAAAGTTTCCTTGCCTCCTCATATTCGCACACTGCAGGACGGATCTCATAACGGACAAGTTCCGGAAAATATTCATCAAAAACAATTCCAAGGATCAGGATTGGTTTTGTAATCCCGGCTTCTCGCAGATGAATCGCTTCTTCCGCAGTTGCAGCCGCAAATCCCCAGATATAATCATAATCCTCAATGAGATGTGCAACCGGCACCGCGCCATGTCCATAAGCGTCAGCCTTTATAACTGCGATCATCTTTGTCTCTTCTGCAATATTTTTTCTCATTTCCCGGAAATTATGTTCTACTGCATCCAGTGAAATGACTGCTTTTACTCTGCTATCTTTCTTCATAATAATTTTCCTCTGTTATTTTTTCATGTTAATATCTGCAAATTGTTTCACAGATTTACTGCCTCAAAATGAATATTCTATCTTAGTATTTCCGGCAGAAAACAGATGATATCTCCTGCGGTCATCCCTCGCTGCCCTACTGTTTCAGCAGCCAGATCACCTGCCAGCCCATGCACATATACACCAAGTGCAGCCAGCATAACAGGAGAAAATTTCTTTTCTGCTGCCAGATACATACACTGTATACCGGCAAGCACACCGCTTAACACATCTCCACTTCCCGCTGTAGCCATTCCTGCATTACCCGAAATGTTCAAATACATATCTCCAAAAGCATCTGCCACCACAGTACAGGCATCCTTCAGAACGCAAACCGCTCCAGACTCCTTTGCATAATCAGCTGCGGTCTGTGCCAGACAATCCTGGATCTTACCGATTTCTTTTCCGCACAGACGACTCATCTCACCAATATGAGGTGTCAGGATCACATGTTCCCCGATAAAACACTTCCAGTTGTCATGGACTGACAGAAGATTCAGGCCATCTGCATCCAGAATTACTGTTTTTTTACACTCAGCTGCCTTCGCCAGGAACCACTGAGCTCTTTCCCTGCTCTGCGCTCCGGTTCCAAGACCCGGTCCTATCACAAGCACATCACACCAGTCAAGCATTGCCTGGTTTTTTTTCTCATCAAAATCACAGGTGATCATGGCTTCCGGCAACAGTGTCTGCAACGGAATCCTGTTGGCCTCCACGGTCTGAATTCTCACCATTCCCGCAGAGCTTTTCAGAGCAGCTGCTGCACTCAGATATGCAGCTCCGCACATTCCTTCGCTGCCAGCTATAAGAAGAACCTTGCCGAAGGTTCCTTTATTTCCATAGGGAACTCTCTCCGGAAGCATTTTCAAATCTTCACGTTCCAGATGATGCATACAGATTTTCTTTCCGGGTATGGAATAGATTCCGATATCCGTAACAACGATCTCACCGCCATACATGCGTCCGGGATAAAAACACAGCCCTCTTTTGCGAAAAGCAAAGGTAACCGTAAGATCTGCCCGGAATGCAATCCCCTTCTCAAATCCGGTATCTGAGTCAATCCCGGATGGAATATCCACAGCTACTTTATACGCAGATGCCCGGTTCATTGTACTGATAAGCTCTGCATATTTTCCCTCTACAGGTCTGCTCAGTCCAACCCCAAAGATGGCATCTACTATAGTAGTATATTCATCCGGATCCAGGTTATGCACCCGGGGCACCTGATAATATTCTGCTGTTTTAAGCTGTCCGGCAGTTTCAGCAGTCATTTTCTCTTCCTTACCCGCAATATAATACCAGGTTCTGACTCCTCTCAACTGAAGCAGTCTGGCAATTGCCAATCCGTCTCCGCCATTGTTGCCGGTTCCGCAGACCACAAGGATTTTCTCTTTTTCTTTATTCTTTAATCTCTGTACAATCTCCTCAACCGTCTTTAATGCCGCCCTCTCCATAAGTACCGGAGAAGATATCCCGGCTTTCTGAATCGTATTATGATCCAGTTCTTTCATCTCAACAGCAGTTACAATCTCTCTCATCTGTTCACCTCCTGTTTACAATAACACATTTACATACAAGAGAAAAGCTGTGATCAGATGACCACAGCCTTGTGTTTCACAGTTATCCCTTACATCCCTTCATGTTCCTTTCTGTACTCACTCAGGTTATAGGACAAAGTCATAAGACTCTCTGAAAGATGTACGTTCTCTACCATTACATCCTCCGGGGCATCCAGATCAATATGTGCAAAATTCCAGATTGCCTTAATTCCATTATCAATTAAAATCTTTGCCATCTCTTTGGCTTTATTTTTAGGAAGAGTCAGGATCGCGATCTCAACCTCATTCTCCTTCAGAAACAAAGGAAGATCGCTCAACATCTGAATCTCAATTCCACGAACTGCAATCCCCTCAAGTACAGGATTGACGTCAAAAATACCAACCAGCTTAAATCCGCGCTTTTCAAAATCCACATAATTGGCCAATGCCTGTCCCAGATTACCGGCACCCAGAATAATCATCGGATGTACAGTATCCAGCCCAAGGATCTTACCGATTTCTGTATACAAATAGCGTACATTATAGCCGTAACCCTGCTGACCAAAACCACCGAAATTATTTAAGTCCTGACGAATCTGGGAAGCCGTCACATGCATCTTCTTGCTAAGATCATTTGAAGATATACGCTCTACATTCTCCTCCATCAATTCACCGAGGTAGCGGTAGTACCGCGGCAGACGCTTGATTACCGCTTTCGAAATTTCCTTAGCTTCCACAAATTTTCCCTCCTTAGCTTATCTATGTCAATTATACCCAGATGTTATTTTATTGTCAAATTAAATTTGTACTTTTTGACCAAATATTTCTGTATTTTTTTATCAATTTCATTCTGAAAAATTCCCCGGAATATCATATTTTCTTCCATGCATCCATCCGGTGCTTTCTTTTCCCTGGACAAAATCTCTTAAAATGCTTTCAAAAACAGGCATTTTCGATTATAATAGTACGCGGACAAATTACAAACGGAGGAATTCCTATGATTTTATCATGTCAGAATATCTGTAAATCCTTTGGCGAAAAAATCATTCTCAAGGATGCCAGTTTCCATATAGAAGACCGCGAAAAGGCAGCTCTCATCGGCAATAACGGTGCAGGCAAGACGACTCTGCTGCGAATCATTATGCATGAGCTCTCCCCGGATTCAGGAAACGTGGTACTTGCCAAAGATAAAAATATCGGCTACCTTGCCCAGTATCAGGACATTCATGGCCATCATACCATTTACGAAGAACTGATTTCCACCAAACAGCACATTATTGATATGGAGAATCGTCTGCGCTCTCTGGAACAGGAAATGAAAACCACCACCGGAGATGCTCTGGACAGCCTGATGAATACTTACACAAGACTGAGTCACCAGTTTGAACTGGAAAATGGTTACGCTTACAAAAGTGAGATCATGGGTGTATTAAAAGGTCTTGGTTTCACAGAAGAAGATTTCGAACGCCAGATAGAAACTCTTTCAGGCGGCCAGAAAACCCGCGTAGCTCTGGGTAAACTGCTTCTTGCCAGCCCTGACATTCTTCTTCTGGATGAGCCTACCAACCATCTGGATATGGAGAGTATTTCCTGGCTGGAAACCTATCTTCTGAATTACCCGGGTGCTGTATTTATCGTATCCCACGACCGTTACTTTCTTGACAAAGTCGTAACAAAAGTTGTGGAAATCGAAGCAGGAAATATGCGTATGTACAGTGGCAACTATTCTGCCTATGCCCTGAAAAAAGCCCAGCTGCGTGACGCCCAGTACAAAGCCTACCTGAACCAGCAGCGGGATATCAAACATCAGGAAGCAGTCATTGCCAAGCTGAAATCCTTTAACCGCGAGAAATCTATCAAACGTGCAGAAAGCCGCGAGAAAATGCTGGATAAAGTCCAGCGCATTGATAAACCACAGGAGATTCAGAATCAGATGCGCATTTCCCTGGAACCAAGATTTGTCAGCGGAAATGATGTCCTTACTGTGGAAAGTCTTTCCAAATCTTTTCCCGGACAGACACTTTTCAGTGACATCTCCTTTGAGATCAAACGTGGAGAACGTGTAGCCCTGATTGGCAATAACGGCACAGGCAAAACCACCATGTTAAAGATCATCAATGGGCTGATCGATGCAGACAGCGGCAGATTTACTCTTGGTTCCAAGGTACAGATTGGCTACTATGACCAGGAACACCATGTTCTTCATATGGAGAAAACTATTTTTGAGGAAATCTCAGATGCTTATCCCACACTTACGGAAACAGAAATTCGAAATATGCTGGCAGCATTCCTTTTCACAGGGGATGACGTATTCAAACTGATCTCCGCTCTGTCCGGCGGAGAAAGAGGTCGTGTTTCCCTCGCCAAGCTGATGCTGTCCGAAGCAAACTTTCTGATCCTCGATGAGCCCACCAACCATCTGGATATCGCTTCAAAAGAGATTCTTGAAGAGGCATTGAACAGTTACACAGGAACAGTATTCTATGTTTCCCACGACCGTTACTTCATCAACCAGACAGCTACCCGGATCCTGGATCTGACCAATCAGGCAATTGTAAATTATATCGGAGATTACGACTATTATCTGGAGAAAAAAGAAGAGCTGACGGAAAAATATGCTCCGGCTGCCGCTCAGGCTGTGACAGAAGCAAAGCAGGCTTCTGATAACAAGCTTTCCTGGCAGCAGCAGAAAGAAGAACAGGCCCGTCAGCGAAAACGCGAGAATGAACTAAAAAAAGTAGAAGCCCGCATCGAAGAACTTGAGACCAGAGATAAAGAGATCGACGAGACCATGATTCTCCCGGATATCTGCACAAATGTGGCAGAATGTGCGAAACTTAGCAAAGAGAAAGCCGCCATTACCGAAGAATTAGAAGGATTATATGAAAAATGGGAAGAACTTGCATAATGCAGGTTCTTCCCATTTTCGCAGTTTATAACTTTTTACAGGTTTCTCCGCTGCAGTGTGATCCTGCCCGGAGAACTTTATAATGTTATAGAAACATTACCGGATAATTTCTGACATTATAAAATTTCATCCAGTCTCTCTCTGATGGCAAAGATGAAATCTTTGCTGTTCAGTATTGTCACATCCTCAAGAGAAGTGATCAGCGCAAGGTCTTTTGTCATCTTACCGCTTTCAATCGTCTCCAGAGTCGCCTTCTCCAGTTTATCAGCAAATTCCATCAATTCTTTATTGTCGTCCAGCTCACCTCTTTTTCTCAGAGCTCCGGTCCATGCAAAAATAGTTGCTACAGAGTTAGTAGATGTCTCCTCACCTTTCAGATAGCGATAATAATGTCTCTGTACAGTTCCATGAGCAGCTTCATATTCGTAATATCCCTGTGGAGATACCAGTACAGATGTCATCATAGCCAGAGAACCAAATGCTGAAGAAACCATATCGCTCATAACATCTCCATCATAGTTCTTGCAGGCCCAGATAAATCCGCCTTCAGCCTTCATGACACGAGCTACGATATCATCGATCAGGCTGTAGAAATATTCAATGCCTGCTGCCTCAAATTTCTCCTTAAACTCATCCTCATAAATAGTTGCAAAGATTTCCTTAAAACGTCCGTCATAAATCTTGGAGATCGTATCCTTGCCGCCAAGCCACAGGTTCTGTTTTGTATCCAGTGCATAATTAAAACAGCATCTTGCAAAACTTGTGATAGAATCATCCAGATTGTGCATACCCTGAAGCACACCCGGTCCCTCATAATGATGGATTAGCTCTTTTCTCTGCTGTCCGTCTGCGCCTTCAAATACCAGATAAGCATCTCCGGGGCCGTCAATATACATCTCTGTGTTCTTATACACATCACCATAGGCATGACGTGCGATGGTGATCGGTTTCTTCCAGTTCTTAACACATGGTTCAATACCCTTCACTACGATTGGGGCACGAAAAACAGTTCCGTCAAGAATTGCACGAATCGTTCCGTTAGGACTCTTGTACATTTTCTTTAAGGTATACTCTTCCATTCTTGCCTTATTAGGAGTGATAGTTGCACATTTCACTGCTACGCCGTACTTCTTTGTAGCCTCTGCCGCATCAACAGTTACCTGATCATCCGTTTCATTTCTGTATTCCAGACCAAGGTCATAATACTCAGTGTTCAAATCAATATACGGAAGAAGAAGTTCATCTTTGATAATTTTCCAGAGAATTCTGGTCATCTCATCTCCATCCATCTCCACAAGTGGTGTCTGCATCTGAATTTTTTTCATGTTAATCCTCCTCTTTGGCTCTTATCCAGTTAATTATCATGATAGCCGAAAACAGACCGTTCGTCAATGCTTTTATACACTAGAGCGTATCTGAAAAATCATTCCCGCAATCTGTACGCCCCACTTTGCGGATATTTCACCCGCATTCAGTTGCCGTAGCCCGCTACGGCGCCCTCATCCGGGCAAAATATCCCACAAATTGTGACGCACATCTTGCAGAAAGCCTTTTTCAGACACGCTCTAAAGCAATAATTTTGTGAAATAAAAGATTACTGATCACAGTTCCATAAAACGTTCCAGATCCAGTTCTCCCCATCCCTGCTGATTCTTTGGCAATCCCATATCCCTGGCACTTTCTTTCAATTTCATCTTAATCTGAACATTAGTCAGCTCCGGATTCTTCTCAAGCATCAATGCCGCTGCCCCTGCAACCAGAGGTGTAGACATAGAAGTACCACTCTTCACTCCATATCCGTTATCTGCTCCCGGTGCACAGGCAAGAACATGATTCCCGGGTGCAACCAGATCCGGTTTACAAACACACTCAAAGGTAGGTCCCCTGCCGGATATGGCAGTCCGTCCTGTAAGCAGATCGCTGGAGCCTACTGTGATAATCTTCCGGCTGCTTCCCGGTGCTGTCACACTTCCTGCCTTCGGTCCCTGATTTCCTGCCGCAGCCACTACCACCAGACCTGCATCCCAAAGTTGTTCCACACCCGCAATCAGAACTCTGTGATCTTCTGCTCTCCTGCAGGTTGTTCCCACCGAGATATTCACTACACGTATCCCATAATATCTCTTATTCTCCAGAATCCAGCGAAAAGCCTGCAAAACATCTTCTTTCCTGCCATTTCCCGTTCTGTCGAGCACCTTCAGAACTATCAGGCTACACCCGGGGGCAATTCCTCTGATCCGTCCTTCCGAAGCCCTTCCGTCACCGCCAATGATCCCACATACATGGGTTCCATGAGAATTATCATCATAAGGTCTGATACGATGTCCGATGAAATCTTGAAACGCAAGTATTCTCCCTGTAAAATCTATATGAGGAAAAATCCCGGTATCCAGAACACACACACCCACGTGCTTTCCTGTATATCCGGAATCATCTGAATTCTTCATAAAAAATCCTCCGAATCATCTGGATAATGAAATCTTACCGCAACTGTTCATCAGGTCGCTGCAAAGACAATGAACATCTGCGTCTTACTTTAAATTATTCGGAAGATTATATTTTCGTGTCCGACAGTTTCTCCTGTCATATCTCCGTTTTTCTGTAAATAAAATGTATAAAGCTTCCATGATATGCAGATACTTCTGATATGCAAAACAACAGGCATATACAGAATCTGTTACAGAAATCCCGAAAAATATCCTTATAGCAATTTCATATAATAACTGTAACCATCTGCATAATATTAAGGAGACAAATTATGACTGCATTATTATTGATACTGGTATTTTTACTCTTTCAGACCTTCGTCCTGCTCTGCTGTGTAGCTGCCGGAAATGACGCTGCCTCCCAGGAAATCTCCGATCAGGAACAAATGGAATTTATCCGGGAATGGAAAAAAATACATTGCAGCAGCCCTCAAAAATAAAGGGCTGCTGCAATGTGCTGATAAACCTTCTACATCACATAACAGTCATATCGTATTGCTTTTCCTTTTAATATATAAGAAGGCTCTCTTCCATCAAGACAGACGCTCTTAAGAGGACGTTTTACGATAATTCTGGAAGGTCCGGCTTTGATAGCTGCATCAAAAAGATCTTTTTCCTCAGAACATGGAGGTTCAAGTTTCTGGATCAGCTGAAGTTTTTTATTTATCAGACCGGATTTCTGTCTCTTCGGGAACATGGGATCAAGATAGATCACATCTACCGGATCCATAAGTTTCTCCATACATGACACACTGTCACCCTCTACCAGTTTCATTCTGGAAGCAATGTCTTTTAATACGGGATGCTTTCTGGCACGCCGGAGCGCATCCTTCAAAAGTGCGGCGATCACCGGATTCTGTTCGTATAATGTCACCTCATAGCCATATGCTGCAAGAAGGAAACCATCCTCCCCCATGCCTGCAGTGGCATCAATTGCTTTCAGATGTTCTCCCTCAGTTTTGACCGCACGTACCAGCATTTCATGGGAAAGTCTTCCGTTTGTGACTCTGTGCAGCATTCCTTCAAAATCTCCCTGATATGTCAGGCCATAACCGGTAAGTGATACGCCCCGGGAGTCAAACATTACTGTCAGATGTTCTCCCGGTTTGTCCATAATCGGAACATTGTTCTTTCTGGCAAAAGATTCTGCCATTTCTCTTTGCCCGCCCTTACCCAGGCAGACTGTTATCTTATCATTCATTTACACATTTCCCGCAAAATTTAATTTTCTTTTAATGCTTTTTCTATTTCAGAGATCACAATTCTGAGTGCTTTGATACGGGCATATTTCTTGTCAACAGATTCCAGTACATGCCATGGCGCAAAGGAAGTGTTTGTCTTCTGAAGCATCTCATTTACGGCCACTTCATAGGCATCCCATTTCTCTCTGTTTCTCCAGTCCTCATCTGTGATCTTCCATTGTTTCTCCGGATTATTCTGTCTCTCCTGAAAACGCTCCAGCTGTGTATCCTTATCAATCTGTACCCAGAATTTAATAATGACTGCACCCCAGTCTTTAAGTTCTTTCTCAAACTCATTCATTTCGTTGTAGGCACGTTTCCAGTCATTTTCACTGCAAAATCCCTCCAGACGTTCTACCATAACTCTGCCATACCAGGTTCTGTCAAAAATAGCGATATGCCCATTTTTCGGAAGTCTTGTCCAGAAACGCCATAAATAATGTCTGGCCTTCTCATGCGGTTCCGGACTTGCGATTGGATGTACTTCATAACCCCGGGGATCCAGAGCTTCTGTAATACGTTTGATATTACCTCCTTTACCTGCCGCATCCCAGCCTTCATACGTGATGATCACAGGAATACGTCTCCTGTACAGTTTATTATGGAGTTCCCCCAGTTTACTCTGGAGCTGTTTCAGTTCTCCCCTGTACTCCTCGTCATCCATTGTTTTATCTCTCAGATCAATATCCGACAGACGGGGAATCTGCTCCAGAGGGAATACATTCTGCAAAATCGGAACGGAATGTGCCTGATTCTGCATGGCAACTTCAATATTGCTTACCATAGTCTCCAGCACCTGAAGTTCCGCCCATTTTCTGTCACTGGCATCTATGATGTACCATGGTGCAGAGGACGCATTCGTGTCAGACAGATACTGAGAAAATATTTTTGCACATTTTTTGTAATGTTCATTCTGCCATTTATCAAAGTCTGACACACGCCATCTGGTGTCTTTATGATCCAGAAGTAATTTTTCACGCCGCTTCTGTTCATCCCTGTCAATCTGCATAAAGAATTTCAGCACCAGATAACCATTATCTGTAAGCTGCCGCTCAAAACGGCGGATGCTGTCAATCCGCTGTGTATAACCTTCGCCTTCAATCTCGCCCGACAGACAGTCTTTACAAGTCTGCTCCATCCAGCCGGAATCCAGAAATGTAAATTTTCCGGCTTCCGGAATCTGTTTAAAATAGCGATACAGAAATGGATATCTCAGTTCTTCTGCTGTGGGAGCTGACATAGTGGCAACCTTAAAGAAACGCGGATCAATATTCTTAATGACTTTTCCGATCGTACTTCCCTTGCCGGAAGATCCCCAGCCTTCAAAGAGTACGATTACCGGGATCTTATGTTCCTTGATTTTCATCTGAAAATCATAGAGCTGACTTCTTGCTGTCTGCAGACGGGTTTTGATTTCCTCTTTTTCCGGCATATGTGCCGGAGTCCATGTTGTAAGCATAACATTGATCCTCCTTTTATTTTTCTTCGTAACTGTTCAATACTTTCACAGTCAGAAACTGTTGAATAGTTGCCCTTTTCATTAATAGAATATCTCAAATTCAGCTGAAATAATCATAACATGAAATCTGTTTATCGTAAAGCAGGAGTATGATATCACTACTGAATTGTTTTAATTGCATTATTTTATGGGATTACTATGGATTTTTTCTAAAGCCACAATATTTTCAGGATATTCTTCCCAGGTGAGATTTCGTTTGATCCTGGCCGGACTGCCCATTACCAGTGAGCCATCCGGTATCACAGTATTCTTGGTAACCAGGCTTCCTGCACCTATAATACAGTCCTTTGCCAGGCAGATCCGGAAAGATTTGCCCGCCCCCAACTGATGAGCATTACAAAATTCCTGTCTGGTAAAAGACAGCTTCTTCTCTTTATAATAAAAATGATCATATCGGATTTCAGAATTTCCGTAATCCTTTCTCAGGCCGTTATCAAAAGCAACATCCAAATGATAATAAGGTAATCATCCGTATCTGTTTTCTCACCGTTTATCATCTCTTTGCGTCAATCCATATTTTTTTAAATCCACCGTTCCATTGACAACCTCAATTCCATCTGCTTCCAGTAGCTTTTTCTGTACATCTTTACCGCCGAAGGCAAAAGCCCCTGACAGTTCTCCTCTGAAATTCACTACCCGATAACAGGGAATATGCTCCGGATCCGGATTCTTATGGAGGGCATTCCCTACCGCTCTCGACATTCTCGGATTCCCTGCCATTTCGGCAACCTGACCATAAGTTGCAACGCATCCTTTCGGAATTTGCTTCACTGCCTCATAAATCTTCTTTGTCGGGCTGTATGTTACGAGATCATAGCTTTCGGATATCATTCTTTTAATATCTTTATCCGGTACCGTCCCATTTAGAATAATGGTATTCCAATGTTCCTTATTCTGATGATAACCAGCCTGTACAGATTCATAGGCACTTCGCCAAAAATCACGCCACTCCGGATCTGCTTTTACATTCAGATTAACATAACCGTTTCGTTCATAGATCCATAAAAAAATTTTTTTGTTTTCCCTCGCTCTTACCACTTGCCAGTTCTGATCACGGAAAGGTCTTTCCGTATATGTATTCTGAAATGATAAACCGAATTCCAGCGCTGCTTCTCGTGTAATCATGCAATTTTGATTCATTTATTTCACCCTTATTCCCTGAAATTATTTCTGGCATCTTCATAATCTCTTGGAAGTCCCTCAAACAAAATTATTGCCTTATCATACTGTTCCTCTTCCATACATGATATAGCTTTCCTATACTGTTCCTGCTTCCTGATTTCTTTTAATTCCCTGTCCCGCATCTCGGCTGTTTTCTCACTCTGATCACATTCTTTTAAAAAGCCCTATCCTCACACGGAAAAAGTCAAGCTGTTTATTACATCTATTTTTCCCCTTCATTCGCTTCCTCTATTGTCACACTCTCCTGTACCTGCATATCCGTATACTGAACACGAATAACTGCCTGCGGCCAGTTTATGCTGACCATTGCTGTTTTGTCTTTCTCATCTCCTGCTTTCCGAATAAGCTCCAGCAATTCCTTCAGTACTTCCTTTGTCAGATAACCGCCTCTCCAGTGAAAAATAAGTACCCTGCCTTTCTTCGCCGCCTGCAAAGAACGTTTATACACATCCTCTTTCTTAGTAAAAGAAAGCTTCTTCTCCTTATAGTAAAAGTGCTCATGATCACCGCAGTGAGGCGCCGGCGCAATAAGAGGCTCATGATCCCTGAAAATCTGTGAATCATCCAGATTGAAATAATCATAGCGGATATTTTCACAGATAAAATCATGCACATACTTCTCTTTCTCCCACTCAGATAGCTTCTGAGCCGGGCGAATCAGCTTCTCAACTCTGGCAGTCATAGCCTTTTGATGTTCGCAAATCTTCTTTTTATCAAAAAGATACTCCGGAATAAAAATCAGATTCGGAGAGTCTTTATAATACCGGTATTTATAACTGCTCACCCAAAATATCTCCGGATGATCCAGACGCATCTGAAAAAAACATTATAAAGTTCTTCTCCCTCTAATGCCGGAATCTGAAATTCATCCGCCAGGTTTTTCACACCGCTAAGAATGCTGTGATATGCAGCCTGCTGCGCTTTATTCATATGGTTGTAATAATATTGCTCCATTGTTATCTTATCTCCAAGTTCTTCGTCACTTAAAATCGCCAGCATCACATATGACTATTCAAAAAATGGTTTTCTTTTTCTGGTGAATTAATTTATACCACTGCTTCCACTATCGTTTTCCCATTCACTGAAGTAACGAGAATGCGACGCGCAGTTATTCAACATTTTCCGTCATTTTATCAATTACATCCGAAATCCCTTCAATCTGCTCAATCGGTCTTTCCTGTAATACT
>NZ_JADPGO010000043.1:0-23382 GCF_015668165.1 Blautia sp. 1001283B150304_161114_C9
CTCACCCTGACTCTCTATATACTGATGGATTGTTTCAACAGGTGCTATATTTCAAAGATTTCTTTTGTTCTCTCTGATATCTTATCGTCCAGCATCTTTCTGCTATATTTCATAACCAGAATCAAACAAAAACACTGAATGAGAATTATTATCTAAACTCATTATGTACACTCACTTATTGCTTATTTCGACCGTCCAAATTTCAAGAGCATATTGTTCTTTTTTATTATAATACATTTATTGCATCAGAACAAGCGTTTTTGTGATTTTTTATGAATTTGAGCAGACATGCTCGAATGTGCAATTTATCCCATCACCTATAGGTGAGGGAATTCTTGCTGCGGTTGTTAAAATGTAATAAGAATAAGAGGCATTTTCAATCAGGGAATCTTTTCCTGTATAGGTGTTGCTGCTTGTCTGTCCTCTGTTTGTCACTGTGATCGTTACAGAGTCGGAATCTGTGACCTGCTTCTGGTCTTTCAGAAGGGAAAGATCACTGACCTTTACAGGGAAAGTAACACCTGTTACATCGGTTCCATTGGGGTCTACGTGATAAGCGGAATTTTCGTTCATCATACCTGCTGTTCTTGATTTATTAAGAGTTGCAGATGTGAAAGCATCAACTTTTACATCATTATTTTTCAGTTCTGCCTTATAAAAATCATCGTATGGAATATTCATAAGCACATAAGCATCGCCCTGCTGTGCTTCAGCAGCAAAAGCATCCAGGACATCTTCGGTGGTAAATTCTTCCTGCGCATCCTCGGCAACAAACTAACCAAAGGGATTTTACTTTTACCAAAAGGGAGTGACTTCTGCCAAAGATATTCATATAGGATTGCTATAGGTAGGCTGTCAGCAGTAATCGCATAAATTAGCCACTACTAACTTATGAAATAGTAACATGTCTGTCTGGAAAAATCCACACTTTTTTACCGGAGATATTCGTCATTTTTTTTCAATAAATGCTTTCAGCGAAAATCAGTATTAGTTATATCTAACTTGTGGTTGCGGGAATGTTTTTTCTGTGTTAAAATGTCTGAAGAATTCTGATAATTCCATTTTGGATTTTTTTGAGAGGAGAAAATAGATTTATGAGGCAAAAAACAGCCTGCCTTGGGCTTTTTTCAGCTGTGGCGATTATTTTGGGATATGTGGAATCACTGATTCCGGTTTTTGCGGGGATTCCGGGAATTAAACTTGGACTTGCCAATCTGGGAGTACTTTTTATTTTGAAGAAATATTCATTTAGGGAGGCTGCCCTGGTTTCCGTTGTCCGCATTCTGGTGATTGGATTTATGTTCGGAAATCTGTTCAGTATCCTGTACAGTCTGGCAGGCGCCGTGCTCAGTATGACAGTTATGACACTTATGCTGAAAAACACCTCCTTCAGTCTGATCGGTGTCAGCGTTGCAGGAGGTGTTTCCCATAATATCGGTCAGCTGATCATTGCCATGCTGATCGTACAAAATGCAAGTGTGTTTGTATATGCACCTGCACTGCTTGTAGCAGGGGTTGTGGCGGGAGTTGTGATCGGCGGACTTACTGCTGAACTCTGCAAGCGGGTGCAGCTTCCATATGAATCATAAAAACTAGCTCTTTTTATATATGAGCTGGTTTTTATGATTCTTGGAATTTAGGTCAACCATATGGGTCAGCCATATCAAGCCGAAGAGTTGATTTGATTTTGAATTCCTGAAATTTAAGTCAACCATATCCTGCTGATTTCTTAGTCTTCTTCTATATGATCCCGTCCCTGATTGATGATGGTACGGACATGGTCGTCTGCAAGGGAATAGAAAATGGATTTCCCCTCTCTGCGGCTTTTTACCAGTTTGTTCTGCTTCAGGATGCGAAGCTGATGGGAAATGGCAGACTGGGTCATGTTCAGTACCTTTGCAAGATCACATACGCAGACCTCTGCCTCAAATAAAACAAAGAGAATCCGGATTCTGGTAGAATCTCCAAAAACCTTGAAAAGTTCTGCCAGATCATAAAGCTCTGTTTCCTCGGGCAGGGTCTCATTTACAATCTTCAACAGGTCTTCATGAACCTCGAAACCATCACATACTTCATCTTTACGTTCTTCCATTCTGTCATCTGTTTCCTTTCTAATTGTTATCAGTTCTAATATTTATCCATACTTACAGTTTTTTCACAAATAATACACGAATCGCATTCAGTACTGCAATGATCATAACTCCTACATCTGCGAAGATGGCCATCCACATATTTGCAATACCAATGGCACCCAGGATCAGGCAGAGAACCTTGATACCAATAGCAAAGTAGATATTTTCATATACAATGCGGATACACTTACGTGCGATTTTAATTGCTTTGGAAATTTTCAGCGGGTCATCATCCATCAACACAATATCTGCTGCCTCGATCGCTGCATCGGAGCCAAGAGCACCCATGGCAATACCGATATCTGCCCTGGACAATACAGGAGCATCATTGATGCCGTCACCTACAAACGCAAGTTTAGCCTTTTCAGACTTCTGATTAAGAAGTTCTTCTACCCTGGAAACTTTGTCAGCAGGTAAAAGTTCGCTGTATACTTCCTGGATTCCCAGTTCTTCGGCAACCTGATCTGCAACACGTTTTGAATCGCCTGTCAGCATAACAGTCTTGCTGATTCCGGCTTTCTTCAGTTCAGCGATTGCCTCTTTTGCATGAGGTTTGATGATATCGGATATCAGGATATGTCCTGCATATTTGCCGTCAATGGCCATATGCACAACAGTTCCTACATGATGGCAATCCTGATAAGCAATGCCAAGTCTGTTCATTAATTTGGTATTACCGGCAACTACAGATATGCCGTCAACTTTGGCAATCACACCATTACCACTGATTTCTTCAATATCAGTAACACGATTTCTGTCGATTAGTTTTCCGTATGCTTTCTGCAGGCTCTTACTGATCGGATGGGAGGAAGAACACTCGGCAAGTGCTGCATATTCTAACAATTTTTCGTCAGGCATTTCGTTGTGATGAATACCACTTACTTCGAAGACACCCTGAGTCATAGTACCTGTTTTGTCAAATACAACATATTTTGTCTGAGCCAGTGTTTCCAGATAGTTGGAACCCTTGACCAGAATGCCCTGATTGCTGGCTCCGCCGATTCCTGCGAAGAAACTTAACGGGATGCTGATGACCAACGCACATGGACAGCTGATTACAAGGAAGGTAAGGGCTCTGTAGATCCAGTCTCCCCACATGGCAGGTTTTCCCATAATAAGAAGTACGATCGGCGGGATAAATGCAAGAGCAAGGGCTCCGTAACATACTGCAGGTGTATAGTATTTCGCAAATTTGGAAATAAAATTTTCAGATTTTGACTTTCTGGAGCTGGAATTCTCTACCAGTTCAAGGATCTTGGATACTGTAGATTCACCGAATTCCTTAGTTGTACGGATCTTCAGCAGACCTGTCATATTGATACAGCCACTGATCACTTCATCGCCTGCTTTTGCATCACGCGGAAGACTCTCACCTGTCAGTGCACTTGTATTTAATGTAGAAGTTCCCTCGGTGATCACTCCATCGATCGGTACTTTTTCACCCGGCTGAACAACAATAATGGTTCCGATCTCAACTTCATCAGGATCAACCTGTTCCAGTGTTCCGTCTTTCTCTATGTTCGCATAATCAGGACGGATATCCATCAGTTCACTGATGTTTCGTCTGCTCTTTCCCACTGCATAGCTCTGGAAAAGCTCTCCAATCTGGTAGAAAAGCATAACTGCAACACCCTCGGAATAATCGCCAAGGAGAATTGCACCTACTGTGGCTACAGCCATCAGAAAGTTCTCGTCAAACACCTGTTTATTTAAAATACCCTTAAATGCTTTCTTCAGGATATCATAGCCGATGACCAGATATGGGATCATAAAAAGAACAAATCTCAGGTATCCCTCTGTCGGCAGTAAGGAAAAGACCACGATCAGCACTGCTGCTATGATAATTCTGATCAGCATTTTCTTCTGCTTCTTGTTCATATCAATACCTCTCTCTTCTTATAAAAGCAGGACCGCTGCAAAAAACTTTCCGGCGAAAAGCTCAGTGCCGGGATACGTTTTATGCAACAGTCCATCCTCCGGATAACTCAGGATTAAAGATAAATCTCGCAGTCGTCTTCTACCTTCTTGCAGTTCTTTAATACGTCTTTCATAACTGCTTTTGGATCCTGTCCGTCTTCGAATTCAACGATCATCTTCAGCATCATAAAGTTAACTGTTGCATCTTTAACACCGGTTGTATTCTTGGCAGCTTCCTCCATTTTGTTAGCACAGTTTGCACAGTCTACATCGATTTTATAAGTTTTCTTCATAATATTTTCCCTTTCCGCTCATCTCTTTTATATTAACATATGAGCACTTGTTCATTTGTTTGATTCTATTATAGCATTATTTTCTCTTCTGTCAATAGTTTTGAGGAGATTTCTTTACGGAAATCAAAAGTTATGTTATAATCCATGTTATTATAGTTTAACGTGTTGCTTTAATGTTTTAAAAAACAGGATATTATTATCTGGCAGGTATCAAAATCATAAAAAGAAATAGGATACTCTTTGACAGAACATAACTGTCTGTACTGTTTGCGTACAGCAGTTCACAGCAGCAATATCGGAAAGAAAAAAGGAGGGTATCAATATGGCGATACATGAATCAGGAGAAGATTATCTCGAAGCGATCCTTATGATCAAAAAAAGAAATGGTAATGTCCGCTCTATCGACATTGCGCATGAACTGTCTTTTTCAAAACCGAGTGTCAGTATTGCAATGAAGAATTTGAAAGCCAGTAATTACATTACGATTGATGAAAATGGATTTATCAATCTGACGGAAACCGGGCAGGAAATTGCAGATAAGATTTATGAAAGACATACCTTTCTGACCGGATGGCTGACTTCTATCGGAGTTGACCCGAAGGTTGCAGCCGAGGATGCCTGTAAGATGGAGCATGCGATCAGCGCAGAGAGTTTTGCTGCCATTAAGAAGTCTATTGCAGGCACGCATGAAAATTATAGCAATCCTCGTAAATAATGCATTTAAGACAGTTCAGCAGCGTGCGAAAGACAAGGAAGATATCTGCAGGCGTGCTGACGCACGGCAAAGATATCTGACGCAGGATTTCACACTCTGATGGGCTGGATTAAGATGCATTATTTTAGAGGATTGCTATAAATAAAAACATAATAAAAACCATATCCCGGATTTTCAGAGACTAAGCATCTGTTGCTTTATCATGAAATCCCGGATATGGTTTTTTATAGTTATCTTTATGCTTCCTCTTCTTTTGGAAGAAGATTTCTCATACTTCTTAAACTGATAGTCAGTGTTGACATGTTATGAAGCAGTGCGGATGTTGTAGGCATAATGATACCTGTAACTCCAAGTGCGATCAGACCACCGTTTATACCAATAATAGTTCTGTAATTATTATGGATACGCTTCATCAGCGCTGTGCTCAGTCTCTTTAACGTAACAATCTCATGGAGATTATCTGCAGAAATTGTAACATCTGCGATTTCACGTGCAATAGCTGCGCCATCACTGATAGCAATTCCCACACTTGCAGAAGAAAGTGCCAGAGAATCATTGATCCCATCACCGATCATAATAACTTTATGACCCAGTTCTTTTTCTTTCTCTACAAAAGATGCCTTATCTTCCGGCAGAACTTCGGAGTAATATTCATCTACACCTACACGTTTCGCAATAGCTGCTGCTGTACGTTCACTGTCACCGGTCATCATTACGACTTTTGTAATGCCGGCTTCTTTTAATTCACGTACTGCATCTGCAGCCTCTTCACGAAGCGGATCCTCTACACAGATAACTGCTGCAAGTTTTCCTTCGATTGCAAGATACAGGTGAGAACATTCTAATGGCAGGTGTTCAAATCTGTTTTCCATTCCTTTCGGAATTACACACTTTTCATCTTCCATTACGAAATGCCAGCTTCCGATCACTGCCTTTTTGCCTTCAATAGTTGTAGAAATACCATGAGCTACGATATATTCTACTTTGGAATGCATTTCCTCATGAACAAGATGTTTCTCTTTGGCTGCATTGACAACTGCTCTTGCCATGGAATGAGGGAAATGTTCCTCCATACATGCTGCAATACGCAGAAGCTCATCTGAACTCAGCTCTTCACTGAAAGATACCACATCTGAAACTACAGGCTTTGCTTTTGTAAGTGTACCCGTCTTGTCAAATACAATAGTCGTGGCATCAGCCATTGCTTCCATATATTTACCGCCCTTTACAGTAATACTGTGAGTACTTGCCTCACGTATAGCGGATAATACGGAAACAGGCATGGCAAGCTTCAGTGCGCAGGAGAAATCTACCATAAGTACCGCAAGGGTTTTCGTCATGTTTCTGGTAAGCAGATAAGTTATCCCTGTACCTGCAAGAGTGTATGGTACAAGTCTGTCTGCAAGATGTTCTGCATTACTTTCCACAGAGGACTTCAACTTCTCAGAATCCTCGATCATGTTGACGATCTTCTCATAGCGGCTGGAACCTGCTGCTTCTTTAACCTTAACAGTGAGTTCGCCCTCTTCCAGAACAGTTCCTGCATAGGCAAAGCTGCCTTCTGCTTTACGTACAGGTGCAGATTCACCTGTCAGAGAAGTCTGATTGACCATTGCTTCTCCTGCTGTAACATTTCCGTCAAACGGAATCACATTACCCATATGTACGCGTATCAGATCACCTGCTTTAACAGAAGAAGCAGGTATAAGAACCTCCTGTCCGTCTTCGTTTACAAACCATACTTTCTCTGCATTGATAGACATGCTTCTTGCAAGGTCATTGACGGATTTCTTATGTGTCCATTCCTCAAGGATCTCACCGATTCCAAGCAGGAACATGGTGGAACCTGCAGTATTGAAGTCACCGCGGAGCATAGATACACCGATTGCTGTTGCATCCAGAACAGGTACCTCCAGTTTTCCCTTCATCAGAGTACGTACACCATGATAAATGTATTTTACTGATTTCACTGTAGTGATCGCTACACGTACCGGGTATGGCAGAAACATTTTATTTAATGTACGCATTACTACAGAGTTGATCAGTTTTTCTTTATAGGTTTCGTTTAATTCACGTCCGGAATTCTCAAGTGCTGATTCAGATACCTGAGCAGTTTCATAGGAAAATCTGCTCAGTAAACGAATCAGCCCATCTCTGCTGCCGGTATAGACAACAGCGACATCCTGAGTCCTTACATAAACCGATGCCTTGCTGATATTTGCCTCTTTCTCCAGATAACACTGCAGAATATCCGCCTGTCTGTAGGTCATGTGTTTCTGGGCAAGGTGGATACGGATTCGTCCTTTTATTTCATGCTTAATAGCAAATTTCATTATTCCTCGCTGCCTTCTTCTGTTTCTTCTGTCTCTTCTTTGAAATCTGTTGTCTCTTCTGTTTCTTCAGCTGTTTCTTCAGCTGTATCTTCTACCACTTCCTCAGCTGCTGCTCTGTCTTCATTGATCTGCTGTGCTTCTGCATAAATATCCTCAGCATTCTCCTGAATTGCGGAAGCTGTTTTCATTACACATGCCTTTGCACGTAAAACGGCTGCTGTGCAGTTTGTGTATAATTTCTTTGCATCTTTACTTGTAAGAATCTTGATACCTGCTGTACCGAAAGCTACTCCTGCTGCAAAGATTCCTGTTTTTTTACCGTCAAATTTAATCATTGATGTATCCTCCTGTTGTGATTTTTAATTTATTGTAACCATTCAGCACCCTTTCGGTGCTGAACAGTTATGAACTGTTTTCAGATAAATATGATGGGCAAACACATTATTGCGACATCAGCTTATTTATATTTCATGTATTATACAGCCAAAATTCTCATATTTCTACTTTTTTCTTCTTGTTGAGAAATGTTCTCATTTCAGATATGTTAAGAAGGTTACCGGAAACCGTATTGCCAAAAGAGAGTAAAAAACTGAAGAAATATAAGAAAGCCACCGGAAATTATACTCTTCAGTATTTCCCGGCGGTCATCAGTTCGTTCTCTATTTAAATTTTTACTTGTTTTCAATGTTTAAAATCACAGGAATTTACGAACATCCGCTCGATTTCCTGTTTGTCAATGTATCCACAGGCCTTCAGTCCTGTCAGGACTACATTGTTAAAACTGTCTTTTGATAATTTCTGGACTGTATTATCATCCAGCTCGATGGTGCATACACTTTCATCTTTACAATCCGGATTTCTCACGATTTTATACATATTTCTTCTGCTGATCGCACCAATTTCTTCCAAAAGGTTTACCATACGGTACACCGTAGCTGATCCGATGCCCGGATCCAGGCGGGATGCATTGTAATAGATTTCTTTACAGCAGGAACACTCATTTTCAAGAATGACTTCCAACAGCATTCTTCTCTGTTTGGTAATCCTGCATCCTCGCTTCTTTAATTCCTGGATTACAACATCTTTCTGCATTCGGGTTCTCTGGTAATTGGGCTCTTTACAATTTTCCTGTCTCTGTAATGCTGCTGCTCCCAAAATCACATCATCCTTCCGCTTGTTAATTTCTGTTTCCTGACATATGGCTGCTGTTTGGCATCAGGTTTCAGTAATATGCCTGATTCTCAATGGCACCCTCTGCAGTGGCTGCAGTCTCCGCCACATGATGACTTGCCGCTTTTTTTGTCTCTGACGATTCCTCTTATGATCAGTCCGACAATTAAAATCAAAATTGCTCCTACAATCAATGTTCCCATAAATGACACCTCCTGCTTTATATCATTATCATACACATATAATCACTATACTGCAATCTGATAATCAGCAGTCCACTAACTGTGAAGATACGTTACTGTTCACTTCGTTCTCAGTAACACGCTCCGCGATGAAAAAGGTATGAAACAGTTGCAATTCTGTTTATCAGAACCCGCACCACCAGATGGGACGCAGGCTCTGATCTTATTACTGTTTTATCTGGCTTTTGCCATACCCTTTACATTTACATTAAGGCTGCTGCTTTCCTTATAAGGTCTGAACAGCAGATATAAAAATCCGATGATAATTGCGAATGCAACCACCGTCCAGATACCGAAACCACCGCCTGTAACCAGTGTACCGATCTGATAGATACACAGAGACACAAGATATGCAAGTCCACACTGATATCCGATTGCAAATAAAAACCATTTTGTATTGTTCATCTCTCTCTTGATCGCACCCATAGCTGCGAAGCAAGGAGCACAAAGAAGGTTGAATACCAGGAAACCGTAAGCTGCGATCGGTGTCATGGCTGCTGCCAGGTTACCCCAGATCTCAGCACCGTCTTCTGCAACTTCTGCGAATCCATAAAGCATACCGAATGTAGCTACTACATTCTCTTTTGCGATCAGACCTGTAACAGCTGCAACTGCCATCTTCCATCCTTCGCCGGCTTTTGTCCAGCCGAGAGGTGCAAAAATCCATGCGATTGCTGTACCGATCTTAGCAAGAATACTCTCGTTAAGTTCTTCAACCATACCGAAGCTTCCGCCTTCCCATCCGAAGCTCATTAAGAACCACAGAATGATTGTTGAAAGAAGGATGATTGTTCCGGCTTTCTTAATGAAGGACCAGCCTCTTTCCCACATACTTCTTAAGATGTTGCTGACTGTTGGCCAGTGGTATGCAGGAAGCTCCATAACGAACGGAGCCGGATCACCGGCAAACATTTTTGTTTTCTTTAAGATGATACCGGAACAGATAATTGCTGCGATACCGACAAAGTAAGAACTTGTTGCAACCCATCCGCTGTTTCCGAAGAACGCACCTGCGATCATGGCAATGATCGGAAGTTTAGCTCCGCAGGGAACGAATGTAGTTGTCATGATTGTCATCTTTCTGTCACGGTCATTCTCGATCGTACGAGAAGCCATAACACCGGGAACACCACATCCACTGCCGATAAGCATTGGAATGAAGGATTTACCTGAAAGACCGAATTTACGGAAAATTCTGTCCATGATAAATGCTACACGAGCCATGTAACCACAGGACTCAAGGAATGCAAGGAATGCAAACAGTACAAGCATCTGAGGTACGAAACCGAGAACAGCTCCCACACCGGCTACAATACCGTCAAGGATCAGTCCCTGTAACCATGCTGCACAGCCAATCGCATTCAGTCCGGATTCAATTGCCGGAGGAATGATCTCACCAAACAGAACATCGTTTGTCCAGTCAGTTACGAAAGCACCAACTGTAGTTACAGATACATAATATACAATAAACATTACAACTGCAAAAATCGGCAGTGCCAGCCATCTGTTGGTAACAATACGGTCGATCTTATCAGATGTGGAAAGTTTATCTTTTCTTGCCTTAGTCACACACTGACCAATGATAGAAGAAATATAAACATATCTCTCATTTGTGATAATACTTTCTGTATCGTCGTCAAACTCATCTTCCATTTCTTTGATCTCGGCAGATACATTTACGGATGTATTCATCTGCTCAATGATCTTGTCATCTCTTTCAAGAAGCTTGATTGCGAAGAATCTCTTCTGTTCTTCCGGTACCACACCGGTCAGTTTATTCTCAACTGCTCCGATGATTTCTTCTGCTTTATCACAGAATTCATGGACAGGTGTTATTTTCTTATGGCTCTGGGCAATGGAAACTGCCTTGTTTGCAGCTTCTGTGATTCCAGTTCCTTTCAGCGCGGAAATAGTAACAACTTCACAGCCAAGTTTCTTTTTCAGTTTATCAATATGTATTGTATCGCCATTTTTCTCAACGATATCCATCATGTTGACTGCCATGATGACCGGAATCCCAAGTTCCAGAATCTGTGTTGTAAGATACAGGTTACGTTCAATATTGGTACCATCAACGATATTGATGATCGCATCCGGTTTTTCCTGAAGAATGTAATTTCTTGCAACTACCTCTTCAAGTGTATATGGTGATAAAGAATAAATACCAGGTAAGTCAGTGAGAACAACATCTTTGTGTCCTTTCAGCTTACCCTCTTTTTTCTCGACAGTTACACCTGGCCAGTTACCTACAAACTGATTTGAGCCAGTCAGTGCATTGAATAATGTCGTTTTACCGCAGTTCGGATTACCTGCGAGTGCAATTTTTACTGACATAATCTCTCTCCTCTGATTTCTTGATCTCTTTCATTTTGATCGCTTTACCCAATCTTTCTGCTGTTGATATCAATTTCAACAGTTATTAGTCATCACTAATACTTAGTTTTTATTAACTATTAGATAACACTAATTGTTAGAAAGTCCTAACATGATGTCAAAAAAATTATTCCACTACAATCATTTCGGCATCTGCTTTACGTAAGGATAATTCATATCCTCTTACAGTTACTTCTACAGGATCTCCCAGAGGTGCAACTTTTCTTACATAAATTTCCACGCCTTTAGTGATTCCCATATCCATGATTCTTCTCTTGACCGGACCTTCACCGGTAAGCTTCTGGACTTTAACGGTCTCTCCAACATGAACTTCTTTTAATGTCTTCAAGTTTCTTTCCCTTCTTTCCCCGGAGCGTGTCTGAAAAATCATTTCCACAATCTATACGCTCTGGAATTTTATTTTTCTTTCAGGAAGAAATTATGGTTCAGACCATAATCTTGCTTGCCATATCTTTTCCAATGGCAACCCTGGATTCTTTAACATTAACGATCAGGCTTCCGTTAATCTCAGAAACAACTGTGACAACTCCTCCTACTACGAAGCCGAGCTCCTCAAGATGTCTCTTTACTTCTTCTTTGCCTCCGATCCTTTTGATTGTAAAAGGTTCACCGGCATTTACCATTGATAACGGCATTTCTTCATCCCTTCCTTTGCATTTAATAAGTGATAAACATTATCTTTATCATGTGGTTAGTGTATTCTAATTTTGGTTAGATGTCAATAACTTTATTGATATTTTTATTGAAAAAGTTTTTCATCTGTAAACATTAATAAATTTTTTCATTTATTCGTTGTTATATCACTGCAATCTGCATAATAATTAAACTTCATTCATGCATTCAATATGTAGTATTGATATCGCAAAGTAGTCAATGTTTCAGGTTTCTTAATTAATTTTACAATTCGTCGCTTAGCAGCAACGTGTTTCAAGAATACCATTCAGTGCATTTCCGCTGCTGGTATGGCAGCGAACGATATCTGTAGAAGAACCAACTTCATCCAGAGCACACTTTACCATTTTATGAGATACAGTATTTGTAAAAAGTACGAGCAGATCCGGACATCCTATTTTTTTACTGAAGTCTGCCTCCATCTGTGTGAATACTTTGCATTTGCATTTATAAGATTTACATATTTTCTTATACTGTGCCACCATACGGTCATGTCCACCTACGATTACGATACTCATATATTGTCCTCCTGATTTTAGTATATTTTATGAGTGCTATATTATAGTTATGCTTTCTTATAGTGTTAGTAGTTATTTATCTCTAACTATAAGTTAGTATAAGCTAACATGTCGTTTTTGTCAATACATTGCAATAAAATATATGTATTTAAAATAAAGTATATTGAAATACTATGAAATATGCAGTTAAGAAGATAAAACCATCCGTTTTGCTATATGTTTCTACAACAAATAACTAATTTATTGCTCTTGGTAATTGAAGCAAGGGGCTTACCTGGCTTCTAGTCAATCGGATATTCGCAATCCGCTTTCGCTACTTGCTCATAACCAAATAACTGCTTCGCAGTTTATTTGGTTAAATTAATTATTCGTGTTTATCTGATCGATAAAATAAACAAAAAGACCACCATACTTCCTTGTATAATGGTCTCTTTAGCAATTACAAATTATATTTTAGGTGCTCATCTTAGAGCGTGTTTGAAAAAAGCTTTCTGCAAAATATTCTGCAAATTATGGAAGTGCAACGTGCTCTAAAATTCCTGTAAGATGAGCAATCGTTATTCCATAATTCGTCATTGGGACATATTGATTTCTGGCTTTATCAATACGGTACATTACATATTTGCGATTAAACATACAGGCACCGCATTGGATGATCAGATCATATTTAGTAAGGTCATCAGGAAAATCTGTTCCGCTTACCAGACTTACATCCAGTTTCTCTCCAAAACGTTTTTTGAGCATTCGCGGAATCTTCACTCTTCCGATATCCTCCTTCAGAGGTGCATGGGTACAGCATTCTGCAATGAGAACATGTGAATTTTCGTTAAGAGTATCAATTGCCTTTGCACCTTCAATATAATATGGTAAATCTCCCTTGTATGCTGCAAAAAGAACTGAAAAAGAAGTCAGCATACTCTCCTTTGGTTTATTTTCATATACATAGGAAAATACCTGCGAGTCTGTAATGATTAATTTCGGAGGTACTGCGAGATTCTCCAAGGCTGACAGATACTGATCTGTTGTCACACTCATTACCAGACATTTTTTGTCCAATAGCTCTCTTAAAGTTTGCACCTGTGGTAATATCAGTCTCCCTTTTGGTGCCTGAATGTCCTGTGGCATCACAAGCAGAACCAGGTCACCGGTATCAACCAGATCACCGGTAATCATCCTGTTTCCATATCCTTCCGGAATACTTCGGGCAAGCAGTTCCTTCAAATTACGGATTCTCTCTCCTGTTTTAGCACTGATCAGACAGACTTCTTCCTTTGTGTTCCTTTGAATCAGGTGAGCAAGTTTTTCTTTTTCTTCCTGCGTGTACAGATCTGTTTTATTGAGAACGGGAACCACAGGCGTATTTTTCTCTTTAAAGTAACGATACCATTTTAATTCCTGCGACATTTCTTCTTCACAGAAGAGAATAATTGCCAGGTCCGTCTTCTGCGCTGCCAGTTCTGTTTTTTCGATACGTAAAGCTCCAAGCTCACCTTTATCATCAAATCCCGCCGTGTCGATCAGGACACAGGGGCCGAGAGGGTAAATTTCCATAGCCTTGTATACAGGATCCGTAGTAGTTCCCGCAACATCTGCTACAATAGATACTTTCTGTCCGGAAAACGCATTGATAAATGAAGATTTTCCGCTGTTCGTTTTTCCAAAGATTCCAATATGCAGACGATTTGCAGAAGGTGTTTCATTTAATGTAACAGCCATATTTTTTCCTTTCACAATATAATAAGTCAAACGAATAAAATCATTCGCGTTTGCGACGTGGCTCTACACTGGATAACTGTTTCGCAGATGATTTCTGTCAGAATCTGAAATCACGCTGCCCATTTACGATATCTGCCAGATGTTCTTCTGTAAGCCTCTTTACTTTTTCACTTGGAATATTTTCGAGTTCCTTCTGAATCAGTTCCAGACCGACTTTCTTAGTTTCAGGACTTGCATAATCCTGTAAATATTCCATTAAAGTCATCAAGGCATTTGGATGACAACAGTTTGAAATCTGTTTACTTTTGCACAATGACATAAAACGGTCACCGGTTCTTCCGGCTCTGTAACAGGCGGTACAAAAGCTTGGGATGTCTCCCATATTCATCAGCCAGTTTACGATCTCATCAAGCGTGCGCTGATCGCTGACATCAAACTGAGCAGATGTAACCTCATCTTCCGTTTCAGGCTTATCATATCCACCGACACTGGTCCTTGAAGCTCCACTAATCTGAGAAACACCTAAAGGAAGAACTTTATCACGAACAACCTGACTCTCTCTTGTTGAAATAATCATACCTGTATATGGAACAGAGATTCGGATCAGTGCACAGATTTTTGCAAAAATCTCGTCGCTGATACTGTTGTCAAATGCAGACGGATCAATGTCATCCGCATGTTTGATACGTGGCACACTAATCGTATGCGGTCCTACACCATGAACTGCTTCCAGATGCTCTGCATGCATCAGAAGTCCTGCAAATTCATATCTGTAAAGTTCCAGTCCGAATAATACACCCAAGCCGACATCGTCAATGCCACCTTCCATCGCGCGGTCCATTGCCTCTGTGTGATATGCATAGTTATGTTTTGGCCCTGTTGGATGAAGTTTTTCATAGCTTTCTTTATGATATGTTTCCTGGAAAAGAATGTAAGTACCGATTCCGGCTTCTTTTAATTTACGGTAATTTTCTACTGTTGTAGCCGCGATATTTACATTTACACGACGGATCGCACCATTTTTATGTTTGATACTATAGATCGTTTTGATACATTCCAGAATATATTCAATCGGGTTATTGAGCGGATCTTCACCCGCTTCAATAGCGAGTCGCTTATGTCCCATATCCTGCAATGCGGTAACTTCTTTTACAATTTCTTCCTGTGTTAATTTCTTACGGGCAATGTGCTGGTTTTTCTTATGATACGGGCAGTACACACAGCCATTTACACAATAGTTAGACAGATACAGAGGCGCAAATAAAACAATTCTGTTTCCGTAGAATTCTTTCTTGATTTCCGCTGCCAGATCATACATCTCCTGAATTTTCTCAGAAATTGGACAGGCAAGAAGAACAGACGCTTCTCTGTGCGTAAGACCTTTACATTCTTTTGCTTTCGCAAGAATCTGATCGATCAGTTCCACATTCTCCTTGTTTGCGTCTGCATAGGCAAGGGTTTCCCGGATTTCCTCGTCGGAAATAAATTCTTCTGCTTTTAATGATTTTGGATTATACATAGGCTTTTTTCCTTTCTTTTCGGTCAGGAGCTTTCTTATCAACTGCTTTCCGATTAGTTTTTATTTTTCTATATTCAGTTTTATATTCCGCATACTGCGGATGCTTAAGTTATTCAGAAGTGACTCTTTTTGTAAAGCATTCTGGAACTTCAGAAAAATCAGCTTTACATTCAGACCTTATAATCGCCTCTGTCCGTCACTACTTCATAACCAATGCTCTTCATTCTTGCTGCCATACAGGCCTTACATTCTGCTGCTTCGTCACCGGTGCAGATTTTGTTATCATAAAGTTTGTATTTATCTCTGACATTAACCGGAGAAAGGTTAGGCATTACGACGTTTCCGCCAGCCAGAATTCCCTTCTCTCTTCCTTTAGAATCAATTGTTCCAAGTGCAGTTGTCGCTGGCAGAAGAACATGTGGATGAATCAGTCTGATGATTGATAATAATCTCAATGTCAGATCCAGTGTCCCTGCAGGCTGATCTGCAAACGGAGTATCCTTATGGGGAATAAAAGGTCCGATGCCAACCATTTCAGGTTTCAATTCTTTAACAAACAGAAGATCCTGATAAAGGGTGTCTACCGTTTGTCCCGGTGATCCTACCATAAATCCGCAACCGGTCTGATAGCCGATTTTTTTCAGAACTTTCAGGCAGTTTTTTCTGTTGTTTAAAGACATCTGTTGTGGATGGAGTTTTCTGTAATGTTCTTCATCTGCAGTTTCGTGTCTTAACAGATATCTGTCAGCTCCGGCATTAAAATATGCCTGATAACTTTCTTCGCTCTTCTCACCAATGGATAAGGTTACTGCACAGTCCGGATATTTTGATTTAATTTCCTGAACGATCTGGCAGATCTTCTCATCTGTATAATAAGGATCCTCTCCTCCCTGTAATACAAATGTACGAAATCCCAGGTTCCATCCGGTTTTACAACAGGATAGAATCTGTTCTGTTGTAAGGCGATATCTGTCGGCTTTTGCATTCGCACAGCGGATGCCACAATAATAACAGTTATTTTTACAATAATTAGTAAACTCAATCAGACCGCGAATGTATATTTTATTTCCATAGATCTGTGTCGCTGTCTGCTGTGCCTTTTTATGAAGTTCCTGTATCAGAAAGGAATCTTGTGTCTGTAAAATCGCGCCTAATTCTTCCCTTGAAATACTTTGCGTATTTTGGATACTCTCTAACATTTTAAAATCTGCCGACACTATGTAATCCCCCTCTTGTTATATGTTTTCTGCCTTTTTTGAGCAAACTGTTTTTGCAGAAATCCCTGCAAGCCGCCCGATTTTTCCTGTCATTGCATTAATCATATCCTGGGGTGCATCCATCGCCACGCTGATAATATTAACACCACGCTGTCTGTATGGGATTCCCATTCTTCCTATGATATATTCACCATATTCGTGAAGAATCTGATTCAGCTCTTTCACAGAATCAGACTCTTCAACTATAATTCCAATCACCGCAATTCTGCTCGCCATAGAAACACCTCATTTCAGAAATTTTCTCAGATAATTTTCAAAATTAATATGTACAGAAATTTACAACTCTCTGAATCTGATGACTGATTGGATAATAGTCGTATCCATAAACTCCAGTCATCCATCCTGCATACTGAGCCTCCGGATCATAGTAAAGGCCATTTATTTCTACCCAGCAATGACGTGTAAATCCATCTGCCGCTCCATCTCTGCTTCCCGGTACCCGTCCACAGATCATATATGGTGTATATCCTATTTCTCTTGCAAGAGCAGCAAAAATACAGGAAAATCCATAACAGTTGCCATATCCTGTACGAAACATCCTCAATGCCTCACTGCGCGCCCAGCCACTCTGGTAAATGTTAGGATCCGGACCACCATAGTAAAATCCTCCGTAAACAACATATTTCCAACATGCATAAAGCTTCTGGCTCTGACTCATACCTGAATTTGTGATTGACGATACAATCTGCATCACACGCATTTTCAGCAGAGCATTATAATCTTTTCTTGCAGCACCGGAATTGGTAAAATAAAGCTGGCCGTTCTGTCTGGATTTCTTCTGATACAGCCTTCCTTTTGGATCCGCATAATACAGATTATTCTTATAGATAAAATATCCAATGCTGGCACGGCCGTGTTCTGTCCTTATATGATAAATATTGGATCCGGATTTTACAATTTTATTCTGTTTATTCTCAAATAAACGTCCTTTCTCATCAAAAACATAAACTACATTGTTGATACGCTGTCCTCCTCGCACAGCATTTCCATTTGCGCCAAAATAATACTTATAACCATTATATCTCTTCCATTTGTTCTTAACCTTCTTTCCCTTGTAATAATAGTGAATCTTATTTCCCTTTGTAACCAGTTCTCTTATGGGAACCGGAGATGGCGTCGGGGATACCCCGGGCTGCTCTGTAACAGGAATATCACTTTCCGCAGCCTGTACACCAAATACCGGCATAGCTAAAACAGCAACTGCCATTATGATAAAAAGCAACTTTTTCAATGTTTTCATAAACCTTTTTCTCCTTACACATTTTCATAATCTCAGAAACAAAATATAACTACACACCATGACTACAATCCTGTCTCTTCCATTACCTTCTTCACTTTAGTGTAACAAAAAATTTATCTGATTTCCACATTTTTGTGGCATTTTAGCAAAAAATACTGCTGTCCGAACTTTTATCAATGTTTCGAACAGCAGTATCTGCTATATCTCTGAATTATTATAATTTCTTACCTGTAAGCATTTCATAACCCTGAAGATATTTTCCGATTGTCTTATCTACAATATCCTGCGGAAGTGTCCAGTCATTGTCCGGATTTGCTTTCAGCCAGTCACGTGCAAACTGTTTGTCAAAGGATGGCTGACCATGTCCTGGTTCATATCCTTCAGCAGGCCAGAAACGGGAGCTGTCCGGTGTGAGCATCTCATCACCGATTACCATGTTTCCGTCTTTATCCAGACCAAATTCAAATTTAGTATCTGCGATAATGATTCCCTTGCTTAATGCGTATTCCGCACATTTCTTATAAAGTGCAATTGTATTATCACGAAGTTTTGCAGCTAATTCCTCTCCTCTGCCCGGGAAATATTTCTCAAGGTGAGCGATGCTCTGCTCATAGGAGATATTTTCGTCATGATCGCCAATCTCAGCCTTTGTGGACGGAGTATAGATCGGCTCAGGAAGCTTGTCAGATTCCTTCAGTCCTTCCGGTAATTCAATGCCGCAGACTTTACCTGTCTTCTTGTAGCTTTCCCAGCCGCTTCCTGTAATATATCCACGAACAATACATTCAATAGGCAGCATCTCAAGCTTACGGCACATCATGCTGTTTCCGTCAAATTTCTCCTGCTGGAAAAATTCAGGCATATCTTTTACATCTACAGAAATCATGTGGTTCGGCAGAATGTCTTCTGTCATGTCAAACCAGAACTTGGACATCTGAGTCAGTACAGTTCCCTTCTTGGTTACCTGATTGTTCAGGATAACATCAAAGCAGCTGATGCGGTCTGTCGCAACCATGATCAGGCTGTCACCGTTGTCATAAATCTCACGTACTTTACCTTCTTTGATTGGTTTCATTTCCTGCATTTTTTCGCACCTCAATATTCGTTATGTAATTTGTAAAACTCCAAAATCATCGGCCTTTGCCGAAATTACTGTATTACCGTACCACTATCTCTGTAAGATTGTCAATACACTGAATTTTATTTAGCTTTGCTGATAAAATGTAAGCAACTGTTAATTCTCACTTCATATCACGAAACGGCTTTATTCGTCCTTCGCCCATCCGTAAGAATATTTCACAGCCTTATTCCATCCTTTGATCTTTTGCTCTCTTGTTTCTTCAGTGATAGACGGGTAGAATTTCTGGTCAATGGACCAATTGTGGCGCACTTCTTCTTTACTGCTCCAGTAGCCTACTGCCAGACCTGCCAGATAAGCAGCCCCCATTGCAGTTGTCTCAACACAGCATGGACGGTTGACCGGTGCATTGATAATATCTGCCTGTGTCTGCATCAGGAAATTGTTGGCACTGGCTCCGCCATCAACTTTTAATGCCGCCAGATTAATGCCTGAATCTGCTTTCATGGCATTTAGTACGTCATTTACCTGATAGGCAATAGATTCCAGCGTTGCGCGGATAATGTGATATTTGTTCACACCGCGGGTAATTCCTACGATCGTACCTCTCGCATACTGATCCCAGTGGGGAGCTCCCAGTCCTGTAAAGGCCGGCACAACATAACATCCATGTGTATCTGATACTTTATTTGCCATATACTCGGAATCTTCAGAGGAATCAATTACCTTTAATTCATCTCGCAGCCACTGGATAGCTGCACCTGCAACAAAAATTGATCCTTCCAGTGCATAGGTTACCTTTCCGTCCAATCCCCACGCAATCGTAGTAACCAGTCCGTTCTTTGAAAAGACAGGTTTCTCTCCTGTATTCATCAGAAGAAAACATCCTGTGCCATAAGTATTTTTTGCTTCTCCGGCATTAAAGCAGGTCTGGCCAAACAAAGCAGCCTGCTGATCACCTGCTGCACCTGCAATAGGGATAGCACCGCCAAGGACTGCCGGATCTGCTTTTCCATAAATACAGCTGGATGGCATTGGTTTGGGAAGCATGGACTTTGGAATGTCAAGTTCATTCAAAATTTCCTGATCCCACTGTAAAGTATTGATATTAAAAAGCATGGTTCTGGATGCATTGGAATAATCTGTAACATGGACTCTGCCCTTTGTCAGTTTCCAGATCAGCCAGGTTTCCACAGTTCCAAACAAAAGCTGCCCTTTCTGTGCTTTCTCTCTGGCTCCTTCTACATTGTCCAGAATCCACTTTATTTTTGTCGCAGAGAAATAAGCATCGATCACAAGCCCTGTTTTCTCCCTGAATTTCTCAGTCAGTCCTCTGGCTTTCAGCGAGTCGCAGTATTCCGATGTTCTGCGGCACTGCCATACGATCGCATGATAGACAGGTACGCCGGTATTTTTATCCCATACGATTGCAGTTTCTCTCTGGTTTGTGATTCCGATCGCAGCGATCTTTGAAGCATCTGCTCCGATCTTGGTCATTGCCTCTACTGCCACACCCAGCATACTGGCCCATATCTCATCTGCATCATGTTCTACCCAGCCCGGTTTCGGGAAATACTGGGTAAATTCTCTCTGTGCAACACTTAAACGTTCTCCCTTTTCATTAAACAGGATACAGCGGTTGCTGGTCGTCCCGGCATCCAGTGCCATAATATATTTTCCCATAAAAGATTTCCTCCGTTCTCTTTCAATGTACTCTCGGAATCTTTTTGTACTTGATTTTGTGAGAAGATTTTTTGTTAGATGTGCCCAAATTTTTGAGGCGTACGCGGTGCGTACGTTGATAAAATTCGGGTGCAGCTAACAAAAAATCAGCCGCAAAAGCAAGTGCAATAAAGACTCCGAGAGTACATTTTATTATTATAACCATACCACAAACATCTGAAGGTTGCTATTCTTTTTTATTCATGTTATGATGCAGACAAAACAAACCTGTTATTGTTCACTCCGTTCTCAGTAATACGCTTTGCAGGATATTATCAGTGAACAGTAACACAAACCTTACTGCTATTATAGAAAGATGGAGTACAATATTTTGAAGAAAAAAGAATTCATTTTTATAGGTGGTATCCTTATTCTTGCACTTGCGATGTGGGGAGGAATGTTTCTTATAAATAAGGGCAGTCATGGTTCCATCCGCATTACTGTAGACGGAGAAGAATATGGAACTTATTCTCTGGAAAAGGATCAGACGATTAAAATCAACGATACAAATGTCTGTGAGATCAAAGACGGTCAGGCACGTATGATCTCTGCACAATGCCCCGATCATCTGTGTATGAAACAGAAGGCAATCGATGAAAAAGGAGGCACCATCGTATGCCTCCCTAATAAAGTCGTTATTGAAGGGGAAAAAAGTACTGACAGTAAAAAAACTGACGAACCGGTAATTGACGCAGTAACCTGAGCTCTCCGTTGCCTGTAACTGAATAACTGTTTCACAGTTCGGCTAAAAAGCAAAATTAAAAGGAACCATATTATACGGCAGCTATATGATGATACACACCAGCCCGCCCTTACTGTCATTGACAATTTTCTGCATGGTATCCTGAAGCTTTACCTGGCTTTCTTCGCTGATAGCTGCAATCTTGCTTCGGATGCCATCCTGTACCAGCTGCTCAATGGATTTACCGAAAATATTAGTCTCCCAGATACTCTCCCCCCTCTGGCTGCCTTCGTCAATATACTGGATCAGATCCTTTGCCTGCTGTTCTGTTCCTACTATGGGAGCAATTTCAGTTTCTATATTTGCCTTTATCATATGGATAGACGGACTCTTTGATTTTATCTTTACTCCATATTTATTTCCCTGTCGGATCACTTCAGGCTGTGCGATCTCAATCTCATCCAGATTCGGGACAACCACACCATAACCGGTTCCACGCACTGCTTCCAGTGCAGCCTGCACTTTTACATATTCCTCTTTCATATGTACCAGTTCCTGCATTGTATGGATCAGTTCATATTCACTCTCCATTTCGATCCCACTCATCTGACTGAGCATCCTGTAATAATATTCTTCCTTTATGCGTATTCTTACCTTTACTGTTCCATCGGATAAGCCTACATCTTCCAGAAGGGAATCCTGTACATAAGGTCCGGATAATTTTACAGATTCCTTTGTGATATCACGTATATGCTGCATACTTTTCATTTTATCCCTGATCTGTGAAAGGATCTGCTGTTTTAACTCATGCTCCAGGGGAAGCATTTCTACCCAGCGCGGAATAAAAAACTGAATCTGACTGACAGGAAATTCATATAAAACCTTCTCCAGAATCCTGGCAATATCTTCTTTTCTCAATTGGTCACAGTTTACTGTCAGAGCAGTTACCTTATATTTCTGTTGGATTTCTTCCGCTGTTTTCAGAGCCGCATCTTTATATGGCATCTGCGAATTTACCAGCACGATAAATGGTTTCTGCTGTTTTTTCAGTTCCTGAATAGTCTTCTCTTCTGCCTCCGGAAAATTGTCTCTGGGAAGTTCACCGAAACTTCCGTCAGTTGTGACCACAATACCTATTGTGGAATGCTCCTGAATTACTTTCTGTGTTCCGATGCGTGCGGCCTCGCGAAATGGGATTGCCTGCTCAAACCAGGGAGTTTTTACCATTCGTTCTTTCCCGTCCTCCGTCTGCCCGGATGCACCCTTTACCAGAAAACCCACACTGTCGATCAGGCGGATCTTTACCTGCTGATCTTCTCCGAGAGTGATGGGAACTGCTTCTTTGGGAATAAATTTTGTTTCTGCTGTGGTGATGATTTTGCCTGATCCGCTTAAAGGAAGCTGATCTCTGATCTCTGCCTGCTTTGTATCTGACATCTGCGGCAATGCAACAAGTTCCATGAATCTGCGGATAAATGTAGATTTTCCTGTGCGGACAGGTCCTACGACCCCTATGTATATATCTCCCCCTGTACGGGCCTGGATATCACGATACACCTGAAAATTTTCCATAAAAATAGCCCCCTTGCATATTTACACATAGCCTTCATGTATTGTTATAAAATATGCAAGGAAGCTTCAAAATATTCTATTTATCGTTTGGACATATTGTTACTGTTCACACACCACTATCCCGCGAGGTGTTTTGGCATGAATATGCCAAAATCCCGAGACATACAAGCCAAAATTCCATTGCCGCAGG
>NZ_JADPGO010000044.1:0-22793 GCF_015668165.1 Blautia sp. 1001283B150304_161114_C9
CTCCAGTGTCTGGCGGATTGGGATATTCTGTTTTCGTAATTCTACACCATAACTGGATATTATCTGCATTTTTATTTCTCCCTGATAACTCTTTTCTCAAATCCTATTGTTTTTTCTACTACCCATGGCTATATTTTAGCACATATAGCGCCAGAAGTAAACATGTGTTCTTTCTTTAAGTAAAGAATTTGCGCGTCTAACTCATCACTAAAGTAACGAGAATGCGACGCGCAGTTATTCAAATAGTGCCTGGCCTACTACAAACATGCCAACACAAAGGATTACGTTACTATTTACATACTGTGAATTCCCCTTAGTCCACCTATCCGCATAAAGATCGGAATCGTATGGAAAAAGGGGAAATATATCAGTGACAATATGCAGAAATTCCTGAACTTCACCAGGATGTACTACCGGGAACATCCGCTGATTCAGAAGCTCTGATTTGTATGCCAGACTGCTCGTTATTTTAACCTGCTATCTTTCTCACGCTGTTTTAAGACCAGTGCATACACATCCGGCCATTTTCTCTCAAGCTGCTCATCCAAAAGCCGTCTGCGCTCCTCGAACATTGCCACCAGCTCCGGATGCTCTTTCAGCATCTGTTCCCGGAGTTTCTTTCGATGCTTCTCAAAACGTACGGTCAGTTCCTGTTCATCCTGTCCGGAAATCTTTACAATTTCCTTCATATGCTCTTCCAGATGCTCAATCCATGCATCTGCATCAAGTTCATCCATATGATTCCACTGGCCATGGAGCAACTCCTGCATATCTCCGTTCTCTTTCAGATGCTCAATCTGCAGATGAATCTGCTTCTCTATCTCTGCCTCAGAATCAGAACCAAAAGCCCAGACAAATTCCTGTACACTGTTGTCCACACGCTTTCTGAACGGAGAACGTTCTGTATTATCTACATTGCCCTTCAAAGGATAAGGATAATGGATTCCCATATCCTTCAATGCCACATGTATAGTCCGACGCACACGTCCCTCTTCGATCATAAATCCAAGTCCCAGTGCGCGCATCTGTTCATTCAGCTCAGCGATATGCTCTGTTATGTAGAAACGAATTCCTCTTGACTTCAGAGAACGATACAGAATTGCAAGCCTGTCCGCAGCCGTAACATCAATACTGCCAATCCCGCTGGCATCCAGAATTACTGCTTTGGTATCCGGCCCAATGGCATTCTCAATATCCTGCTGTAAAATATCTATGTTTGCAAAAAACAGGCTGCTGCTGAATCGGTAGATCACCACGCCCTCAATCTCGCAGTTATGCAGGCTTTCCGTAAGATCCTCAAAATGCCTGTGCCCCGGCTGCACTCCCAGAAAACAGCGTGCCGGTTTCGCAGTACGGATGATCATCTCGGCAAAGGAGAGAATAATACCAATCAATACTCCATTGATGGTGCCTAGCGTCAGCACTCCACAGAATGCGCCCCAGTAAATCAGGCATTCCTTTTTGCTGATTTTCCTCAGACGTACAGCCAGATCAAATTCCGTTGCCCCCAGAAGTGAGGAGATTACAATTGCAGTCAGCATAGGAACCGGCAGATAAGCAATCAGCCCGGTTGCTCCCAGAAGCACAAGAATCATGGAAATTCCTGCAACAATTCCGGTCAACTGTGTTTTTCCCTGGTACTGTTCACTGATGGCGGTACGTGACACCGAACCGTTGATCGGACAACAGCCTGTCAGAGCTGCTGCCAGATTTCCCATGGAAAAGGCTACCAGCTCCTGGTTAGCATTTACCCTGTAACCATTTTTCTGTGCGAAGCTATTCTCACCAAGTAAAGTTTCCGCCATGATCACTACTGCAATTGACAGACTGTAGATGACCGCTTCTTTTAGACCAATGGCAGAGAAATCAGGAATACTCCATACAGGCAGCCCCGGTTCTACTGCATCCAGTGTACGGATTCCCCAGTTGGAAATCGGGACGAAATAGGATAATAATACACCTGCTGCCATCAGAACTACTACCATAGGAAACTTGGGCAGGATTTTTTTCATCACCAGAAGGATGACCAGAGAAACCAGACCTAAAATCAGGGAAGGCAGATTGATCTGCCCTAATGTAGCCCAGATATGCTCTGCCAGCTCCGACAATTCTCCGGTTCCTGCAGTTCCGCCCATTAATTTGGGCACCTGCATGAGAATGATCGTGGTGCAGATACCTGTGATAAAGCCTCCCATTACAGGTGCGGAAATATAGTTTACCAGTTTTCCTGCTTTAAAAAATGCAAATATAAACAGCCAGACTGCCACAAAAAATGTGAGCAACGGAACAACCGCCATGGCCTGTTCCGAACCACTCTGGATTCCCATTTCCACCAGTGCCGCCCCGATCAATGCTGCAGGTGCTGCATCCACTCCGAAGATGAACTGAGGTGATGTGGAAAACAATCCAAACAAAATAATCGGGAATACAGAGCCGTACAGTCCATAAACCGCCGGAAGCCCCGCAATCTGGGCATAGCCCATGGAAATCGGGATCGAAACAGCCATAATGATCAACCCGGTGAGGATGTCCTTTGATAAATTTTTTCTGTCGTAATTTCGCAATGTTTTGGCTAACTCAAGGTGCATTTGTTTTGCGTTCCTCCGTTTATAACTGTTCTCTCACTAACATTAAAGCATATCCCAGAAGATTGTTGCCTCTCCATTTGCTTCGCTCAAACCTGTTTGGATCTCTCATGGATAAACCAATTCCCCAAATCTGATCTCTTACTGCGCATTCAGCTAACACAGCATCACCTGTATCAACAAGTTTTTGTTTCAATTCTGCGTTTTGACTGAATTTCGCTTTTAATCCCTCATAAACAATAAGCTGCCTTACACCATTCCAGACATTTTCATCATAGGCATGTACTTTACGGCCTAATTTCTTAATCTCTGCAACATTATCTGTATGAAGTATGTCATTAGCTATTTTTTCATCATGAAAGCGACATGCCTTCTGATACATCATAAACTGCTCCATTGACGAAAAATCTATTCCATTGACTGTGAAATGACTAAGATACCAGTTGCTCAAATAGCCATTTTCTTCATCCGGGTTGTGGAAACATATAACGTTCATTGCGTTTCACCTGCTTTCTTTCTATAAAATCATTTAATTTAGATAAACTACTGTTCTAATTTTCTCTATGAATTTGCACTGCTCTCAAACAAAGATATGACAACATTTATCGCACGTATGGTTTGATTCCCCTACGAATTTGCACTACTCTCAAACAGATTAAGGAAGCTTTAAGAAAACTTATCGTTTGATTCCCCTACGAATTTGCACTACTCTCAAACACAACATATGGATTTAATTCTGATGCCGTTGTTTGATTCCCCTACGAATTTGCACTGCTCTCAAACTGGTTGGTGACACTGTCACATACCAGGTAGGTTTGATTCCCCTACGAATTTGCACTACTCTCAAACTTTGTACATATCAATCAGCTTGTATGTCATGTTTGATTCCCCTACGAATTTGCACTGCTCTCAAACCTCAAATGTTTGAAATAAATGATCTGCGAATCACTTGTGCAATTTCGCAAGTTGTATTTACTCACCCCTATACTAACACAAAATGCAGAAATCTGCATCCACAATATGTCTGCATTCACATTCAAGAATTGGATGTTCGCTACTTTCCAGTATCAGTATCTGTATATCTCTTTCTATTATATTCTGCAGAAATAAATTCATCTCTGCATCAGAAAGATAACTCCGCAAATTTACCAGAATGAATAATTTCTTTCCATCATATTCCTGAACTAATTCAAAATAATCCAACAGTTGTTCTCCCAGGTTGTCATAATCATCGTCTACACGAATTCCCGCAGCTTTAATCAATGTCTCAATTGATATTTTTGAAAATTCAAAAGCTCCAACCAGATCCAATGATAATTTCATGAGGTATTGCTCCCATTTTCCAATCATTTCCTTTGTTTCCAGATAATGACTCTCATCTACCGCAACATTCTGCATTCTTGTCGTCATTTTGGTAATAAGACTTTTCTGATTCATATCAAATGGTACAAACCTTGTAAGCAGTTCAATATGTTTTGCCATAGGCAGAACCTTATTATCTTCTGACAGCACACTTATTCCTTCTTCTCCTTGAACCTGATTAAAAATATCTCGAATCACACTATAAAATAATTTTTGATTTTCAATAACTATGCTACAGCATCGGCCACCCGCACAATCAAATATATGATCAATCTCCGACAAAATTATTTTCATAATATAATCAGCCTCTCTTCCGAATCTATGATATCACTGGTATATTCCCCCACTATATAATCCATTTTTACAAATTGTTTCTCCGTAATGGTTATTGTCTGAATCAATCCCTTAGGCGGCTTATTATTATGTACCATATTTTTCATAGATTTTTCCATAGATGGACTGGTCATCATTTTACAGTAAACAGATTCCTGCAGCATAATAACACCATTTTTGATCAAAACCTTGCGAAAGAATTCCAATTTCATCAAGCAAAACCCTTTTGGTTTCTAATCCTCTAACGACCATATATCCCATTTTATAATCCAGTTTTGCCTGATTTTCAATTACTACAATTCTCCAGCTCATAATAACTCCAATATATTTTCTGAACGCTTTTCCCATATTCCGGATGGTGACTGATCAATGATTCTGACATCTGAATAATTTTTTCTCCAATTTGATATTGTTGAACTGAAATTAACTGTTGCGCCACTATTAGGCGAACCACCAATCAATGACAAATCACAGCCACTTGTCATACGACCAAATACTGTTTGAATATTCATCAGAACCACACATTGTTCTTTAATATTCAATTTTTCAAACCATTCCTGTCCATCCATGAGAATTTGTACTGGTGAATTTATGCGCTTACTATAAATTGTATTCTGCAATTTTTCAATATACAGTTCATAAAGTTTTTGATTTTCCTCTACAGATACCTTATCATATTCTTTATCATATATAAAATCAGGATTCTTCTTAAATTTTTCAATAAATTTTTCCAGCTTCTTCATATAGCCTTTCCAGCAATCCTCTGAAGAAAACTGCATTATCGACTGTGCCACCAGACATTTTCCTTTGCCTCCAGTTCCAGTAATACATACTCTGAATCCATCTAATGATAGCATCGTATTAATCTTCCATGGACGCATACCCAGCGGAAATGAAATTTCATCTACCTTCTTGCCTAAAATACTTTCTAATCTGTTAAACGTATATTCTCTGGCAAATGTTTCATCTTCTAAAAAATGTTTTCCATGAAGCAATTCTACCGGCATAATTATAATTGCACATTTTTTCCTGATTTTATATTTGACAGGCATCAAAAACATTATACCAGCTTTATTATACCCACCATATTTTTCAGTAGGCAATCCCGCCTTTAAAGGAATCAAGCCGGTTCCTTTCTTAACTGGATTCTGGTCAAACAATCCTCCTGTTTTAAATGTAGCAAACTTCACAAAATGTGCTGTGTTCTTCTTCGCGATTTTCTTAACCTTTGCAAGCATCGACGCTCCATCCCAAACTATGGTTCCCTGGCAATTCACCGGATGAGAAAAAACTGTTTTTGTTTTTATACTATATTTTGAATCAACACTAAACCATCTCTTTGAAAATCGCATATTATAAACATTTCCTGCCACAATATTCAAATATGCATCCACTGCATGGTGCAGGTCATTATAAGTTCTGGACTTTGGCAAATCAAATTCGTGTCGAAAATCAGAAACAAGTCCTGCCTTTACATAAACAATGTCTATGTTCTGAAATCTTTCCTTCAACAAGCCTGCTATTAGCTTTGTAGATTGAGATGTCTCTGTAAGCTGTCGATTAATAAATCCATATTTTTCATCATCTGTAAACGGTGTTGACCTGATAAGACGCTTATATTTTTCATCACTGATCACTCCAATATGATGCCACCAATTCCATTGTCCCTGCATTCTGTTACGAATTTCAGGACTAATAGGGTATACATTACCTTTTGTTCCATTTATCTTTGATAATACCAATACTTTGTTATTAATAATACTGTCATCCTTTACATATGCCTGAGGATATATGTGATCTATGTCGTATTCTTTTGAGCCAGACATAAGCTTTTCCAGTTCTATAGGCATTCCACTGTATGCACATTTTCCAAACTGCATAAAGTACAAGAACAGATGCTCGCCCTGCAGACGACTGTCCACACGCTCTCCCATAGATTCTAATTGCTGTTTCAAATCCCGTACATCTTCTTCTCTACATTTGGCGTAAAGCTCAAGAATCTGCTGTTTTCTGCTTTTTGTTCTCTTCCCTTTCTGATCGGACAGTCCACCACGCGTCATTTCTACAAATATCTTATCTGGCTTTCCAAATGCCTTTTCAATATCTTTTACAACAGCAAGAGTTCTGTAAACTGGACGCCGCACTGAATTGGAAACACGCATTTCATCAAGACGTTCTTTTAAACTCTGGTTTTTCCCGGTGTAATATTCCTGTGTAAACATCTCCACAGCTTCCCGAAATGTATATTTATCCGAAAGTATTTCCATTAAATTATCATTGGTTTCCCACATTATCCGCAGAATCGTTGTCATTTCTCCATCCTGCTTATTGCATCCTTTTAATTCTGTTAAAAATTTTCTGGATAATTTTCCAAACTCTTTAATTTTGATTTTAGTGATGTAGCGAACATCATCCTGTGAAAGATCAGGATATTCTTTTCTAAGCCATTTTTTTACACGACTCTTGTCCTCTGCATAAGAAGCCCTCTCTATAATTTTTTCTACATCATTTTCAGATAAAATTTCTCTGCTCAAAAGATTTCGAAATGCATAATAAGATGACAGACAAGAATGCACTTGCTCATCAATTCCGCTTATCAGTTCTGTCGAACCCTTAGCCAGATAATTATTACTTATAAGATATTCTTCAATATCCTTTCGCCGCACTTTCTTTTTCTTTTCAAATAATTCATGATAGATTCCCTGTTTTACTTCAACAGGAACTTTGCGCCCATCAATCTTAAGATTATTAAGTTCATTCAGCACCATAAATTTCTGATAACATAGAGAATCTTTTGGCAAAACATCTTCCCCTGGCAAATAGGTGCATTTATTTGTCATCCTTTTGATAAATGAATTCTCACTGGCATCCTCGTCTATCATGACTTTGTAATTCCATGGAGTAATCTTTCCGGCTTTACGTGAAATCCATGCAAAATCTGATTTCTTATTTAATGGTCCTACATAATACGGAAGTTTATACCTGAAAATGGATACCACTTTGTCCATCTCACTGATTCCATTCCTGACTTCATTAAGAAATGGTAAATATAAGGATGCATTTTTCAAAATTCGAATCAACTCATATTCATATAATTGATGTGGTATTACACGATTATCAGTATTCTTTTGTTTAGGTAAAAAGCTATTCAGATTCAGACGTTCACACATATCCTCATATGACTGTAAATCTGTTTTCTCCGGCTTTATTAGCCTCATAAGTTTCAAGACATATTTTGAAAAATCCTCTGCTTTTGCTTTCTTTTTGATCTGACTTGCAGTATCTTTATCCATGTGACCTGTGTAAGCCACATAATTATCAGCTTTTGCTTTTCTGAATACTTCATTGTATTTATCAGGTACATATTTACGGACAAAATATTTCAATATCTGTAAATCTTTCCCATGCTGCTCATATATCTGTACTTTTGCCATGGAAATCGTTTCAGAATGACCGTTTAAAATATCTGCCAGTACACTCCAGTCATATAGTCCACGTAATGCTATGAGCAGGTCATAATCCTCTCCGATATTGCCTGAAATTTCACCAAACTTCTCCTCGTCCATCCCCAACGATACTGATCCCAAATCCAGATATTCTTCCTTGCAAAAAACGTCCTTTAATTTACACTGCCCGCCTGCCAAAAGTCGTATGATACTGTCCTGGCTAAAAGGAAACTCTTCAGTTCCGGATTTTTCCGGTTTCTTTCCTTCCAGAAGAATATTTTGTAACTCTTTATTTTTTGCCGTTACACCTGTTTTTTGTTTCAATACCTCTGCCAAAGCACTTACATCTATTTCACCCCATGGTCTTCTGTATCCATTTTCAGTAAAATAATTTATAAAATTTTGATACACTGAGCTGATATCCATGATTTCATCCAGTTTTTCCACATTGAGATTATTAAGGAAGTGTCCTCTGTGTGTTATCAGCCATGCGCAGGCCAGATATATCAGGCGCACATCATGAGGATTCTTATTATTCATTAATTCACAGATCAAATGGTGAATCGTTGGATATTCTCCCATATACTGAACATCTGTATATTCCTCATCATTGAAAAAAACATACCGGTCCTGAACATCCTCTCTCCAACGATAGCTTTCCGATAATCGAATAAAAAAACGATCATCTACCTTTGAAATTTCTTTAGCAAAAATTTCCTGCAGCAGATTTATTCTTTGCTGTCTCCTGTCCAGTCTTCTTCTTGCAGAACGATGACTTCTTCTTTCATCGCTCAAAGAAGCTGCATCAAATATAACACTGCCCCATGCATCATCCCCATGAACTCTCAGAAGATTATACTGATCATCTGTCACAGCATATCCGACTGAATCAGTTCCAATATCAAGTCCCAGATAAATTTTTTTACTTTTCTTTTCCATTTGACATTTCTCCTCCCGTATATTATTATAAAGATGCAAATCGTAGTTCCCCTACGGATTTGCACTGCGAGTTCAAATAAAAGTAAACTCAACTCACTGGTTTTTCCAGTTGCACAGTGTGTGCATTTAAAGACTTCATATTATGTTATGAGGTCTTTTTCTTTTTTCCAAAATAGAAATAGCTTTTCACATATCCGCCCTTTACCCTCCTGATAGAGCAACTGATCATGCAATGTTTATAGTAAAATGCTATCTCCTTCTTCTAATAATCTTTACAATTCCGAAGATCAACAGCAGAATCACCCCAACAGCCACAATACAGATTCCCACAATCGCTACGGCAAATTTATTCGGATGTTTTATCAGATTTATGATGTTTTTGCTGTTGTCGGCAACTTTTCTTTCGTGTGTTGTATTATAATATTCCGGCACATTTGCAATTCCGTCTTTGTCTGTGTCTTCAAAGGATTGCATGTATTCTGCGATTGCAGCCCAGGCTTTCAGTTCTTTTTTTCCATCCATGACTGCATAATCTTCCAGATTCTCTATGGGATTGCCGTTTTTATCTTTGGGGACGATGGATATCAGACCATAGGATTTGTCCAGAATAGAACCCAGCATACGGCCAGTGTACAGGTCAGTGACAACATGATACAATTTATCGTCCTGTATTTCTTCCCTTTCCCCATCCTTGCCTGTCAGATAACAGTTTGTTACTTTATTTAAGATCATTCGGTGGGGATTATAGGTGAAATTCATTCCACTGCAATATAATCTGGCTATTGTCATAAAATCTGAAATGGAGGCATCTACCTCTGCCACTGTTTTCAGTTCTTTTCCCGTTAAATATGCACTGATCAGAGGATAACCTGCAAGTCCGTCCTTTCCTGTTCCCAACGAGAAGGAATTATATACCTGCTCCACTGTTATATTGCCTTTTGTATAAGTATCTCTTACAGTTCCGGCAGGTACGATTGCAACATCTACTTTTTCTCCATCAGAGTCTCCTGTATTCTCTACTGCATATACATAAGCATCTGATATGATATCTCCCAGATTTAACTCCTCATGCTTTGTTTCCATCTCACTGAGGCTGTTAAATTCAATGTCATTCTCTGCCAGAATTTCCTCTCTGGTGTAACCAAAATTGGAAAGATAATTGGTGTCAACAGTATCTGACAATTCATCTATTTTCTTCTGTGTGGCCTCATCTGCCTTGATTTTATCCGTAACCGGAACAAGCTCATAGGTATCCGGTTCCCACCGTCCATTCTCTTTCTGAGTCATGGAAATTGTTCCCAGGTTTTTCCCATATTCTCCACAGGATACGATGCAGGTATCTCCCTGCAGGATTGGTTCTGCCAACTGTGTGTGGGTATGTCCGCTGACGATCAGATCAATGTCCGGAACATTCTTTGCAAGGATTTCGTCCTCTGATACTTTTTCGTCCTCCCATGTTCCGCTGTGTGATACACAGGCGATCATGTCTACATCTTCGTTCTTCTTTATTACCTCTACTGTTTCTCTGGCTGCTTCTGACGGGTCTTTGAAAAGAAGCTCGCAGGTAGGAGCGCAATCCAGAGAATCCTTGCCGAAAACACCCAGTACTGCAATCTTTACATCACCTTTTTGAATTACCGTATAGTCTTTTACTCCATATGTCTGAAATGCTTCATAAATCTGTTTCTGTCCTTCACTGAGGCCGGCTTTTTTCATTGCATCCCAGTCCACATTACACACAACCATCCTGGGAAGGTTTTCGCCTGAACTGACTGCGGCGTTCAGCATATCTGCCAGACCATCGGAGCCGTAATCAAATTCATGATTTCCCAGAGTTGTCACATCACAGCCCAGATATCCAAGCATCCGCAGTTCGGCGGCCTCTGTGTCATATACAGTCTGTATCAGAGTTCCCATGGAAAAGTCTCCGCCATCCAATATGAGTGTATCTGTATTCTCTTTCTCGTGCTCATTGATCAATGTTTTCAGCCGGGCAAACCCGCCGGTCTCCTGCTGTGTCCCGTCTACAATCGTTTGAAAGCTGTTCAAATGGGAATGCAGATCATGGGTGAACAGGATATCCAGATGTTTTGGCTCCTCTGAGGCGTTTACCTGATATCCTGTCAGTCCTGAAACGCTCAGCATAAATATAAATGTGAATGCGAATGCTTTTTTTAATAATTTCATAAAATTCTCCTGTAATATCAAAAGTGGTTCCACAGTATCATTTATCTTCCCGCAGGATAATGATACCATGAAACCATTTTACAAAAAAAAAACTAATTTATCTTTCATCTCCCACAAAGAACAACGCCATTGTTCCCGGACCTGAGTGAGCGCCGATGGTGGCTCCTACCTGATTCATGATAATCGTGTTGATCTGGTATTTTTCTTTTACTTTCTCTGCCACATAATTTGCATCGTCTTCACAGTCGCCATGACTGATAAAGATGGTATGGCAGGTGTCATGATAGCTGCCGATTTTCTCATCCATAAGCTTTACCAGCTCCTGAAGGGATTTTTTACGGCCGCGGACTTTGCCGATGGCAGTGAGTTTTCCGTCGTTGTCTACATGAAGGACCGGTTTAATATTCAGCATGCTTCCTACTACTGCAGTAGTTCTGGAAATGCGGCCTCCGCGGTATAGGTGATTTAAATCGTTGACTGTAAAAAGGTGTACCATATGAAGCCTGTTCTCTTCTGCCCATTTCGCAACTGTCTCCATATCTTCTCCCTGCTCTTTCTTCTCCTGTGCAAGGTAAACCAGAAGCCCCTGACCAAGGGAAGCGCCAAGAGAATCTACCACGATGATCTTGCGGTCCGGATAATCCTCCATCAGTTCCTCTGCTGCGATACGGCTGCTATTGTATGTACCACTTAAGGCAGAGGAAAATGCAATATGAAGAATATCTTTTCCTTCTTTCAGGTAAGGCTCCAGCAGTGCTTTTGCATTTTCAGGATTTACCTGTGCTGTGGTTGGCATGGAACCGTTTCTCATTGCCTCATAAAATTCATGCTCCGGAAGGAAATTTCCATGTGTATAATTTTTTCCATCCATGGAATAACTGAGATACATGCAGCCTACTCCATGGTCTTTGAGATATTCCTCCGGAAGATCTGAATTGTTGTCGGTGGTGATCACATATTCGCTCATGTTGTCGCCCTCTTTTTTCTGATATTTTTCACTTTCTGCCCATTAACTGTTTAACCGAATCAAGTAAGTCCCCTGCTTCAATTGCGAATATCCGCTTGACTATTTTTTCAGTTACGAAGCAAAATCCGCTGCCTGCTCAGTAATGGGCTTTTCATCTATAATAAAAATACTTCTATTATAAATACAGATATATACAGTATAACATCAAACTATCAGCCAAACAACTACTTTTCCTTCTCAACTGCCTTAATCGCTTCCTGCAGCTGATTATCCTCATCATGGGTGATCTCGTCTTTATTCTTATTCAGCAGGCTGGTATCCAGAGAAACCTCTATATCAGGTTTGATTCCTGTTTTGTTGATGTTGTTTCCTTTTGGAGTGTAGTAGTTGGCAACAGTCAGTTTAATGGCACTTCCGTCTGAGAGCTGGCGGATGGACTGTACCACGCCTTTTCCGTAAGTAGTTGTTCCGACAATCGTTCCAATACCATAATCCTGCACTGCACCGGCAAAAATCTCTGATGCACTGGCGCTGCTTTCATTTACCAGGACTGCAAGCGGAATCCGGAGTTCGTTTTTGCCATCACATTTTTCCTCTTCTCTGTTTCCGTCCTTATCTTCGGTGTAAACGATCAGTCCTTCCGGAAGGATTTTCCGCAGGACATCACAGACAGAATCAAGAAGTCCACCTGGATTATCGCGGAGATCCACGATCATTTTCTCCATTCCCTGTTTTTGCAGGTCATCAAAAGCTTCCTGATACTGTTCGCCGGTAACGCCTGTAAACTGTGTAATGCGGATGTAACCGATTTTAGAATCTAGCATTTCATGGAAAACAGACGGTAATTCCACATCTGTGACAGGGACTGTGATTTCCATGGCATCTTCTGCACCTTCTCTGTGAACAGTAAGCACCACACTGTCTTTATCTGAATTGCGGACAATGTCTGCAACATCAGATACTTCATCCTCTGTGATATCTTCCCCGTCAATGGCACTGATGATGTCCCCTTCCTCCAGTCCTGCTTTTTCTCCGGGACCACCCTCATAGCATTCAACAATCTTTACTCCGCCTTCTTTGTTCTTCTCCATAAGAATGCCGATCCCCACATAGCTTCCCTCATTGGAAGAATTCTCAGAATCGTATTCCTCTGCTGTATAATATCTGGAATAAGGATCATCCAGTCCATAGAGAAGACCTGCATAAAGCCCTTCCTGAAGCTTCTCTTCATCCTTATCTCCCAGATAGTATCTGTCGATCAGCTCTTCAAGATATGCCAGCTTTGATGTACACTTGCGATCACCAAGAGCTGTTCCTTTTGCTGCAAGACCTGTTCCTGCAAAAACACCTGTACCGATGCACGTCACAACCAGTGCTCCTGCTACTGCACCTTTCCAAAATTCTTTATTTTTCATGTCTGCACTCCTGTAAAAAAAGCCGCCGGTTTATGATATGATATCATTGTTCCGGCAGCTTCATGCTTATCTGCTTTTTATTATACTCTTAAATGCTTTCTTGTTGTAAAGAAACTTCCGATCAGTCCGATTCCGATTCCAAGTCCCAGACTTATTGGAAGTAATGTCTGGTAAATCTGCCATACCGGGATGAAATCCACCACACCTGTAAGCACATTAAACCTGGTCAGAATATAGGATATTGCCCCATTATAACAGAAATAAAGCACGATCAGCGGAACTGCTGCTCCGACCACCCCCAGAACCATGCCTTCCAGCAGGAATGGTGCTCTGACAAATGCGTCTGTAGCTCCTATGTATTTCATAATTCCAATCTCTTCTTTACGGACTGCAATACCCACAGATACCGTATTGCTGATCAGGAATATGGAGATAATAAGCAGTAATACAATGATGGCAATGGAAATATAGGAAACCAGCTTATTGATATTTCCCAGTGTTTTTGCTGCTTCCTCAGACTGGTTGACTTTTCTTACATGTTTCAGTTCCTGTATATAGGAAACAAGTTCTGACTGCTTCGTGATATCATTCATATACACACGATAATTGGCTGAATTTGCAAGAGGATTATCGTCCTTAAATCCGTCTGCTGCCTCTGAACCCTGGAAATACTGCTCTTTGTATTCCTCCCAGGCTTCATCAGCTGACTGATACTCTATTTTCTCTACTTCCGGACGTGCCTTGATCTTCTTTCCGATTGCTTTGATCTGTTTGTTTGTAGTTCCCTCTTCAAAGAATACTGTGATCGGCACTTCCTGCTCTACCTTATGTGCAATATTATTCACATTATTGACAATGGAGAAAAAGATTCCAAACAGAAAAATACAGGCAGCCATGGTGATAATGGAAGCCAGGGAAAACATCCAGTTTCTTTTGATATTTTTGACACCCTGTTTCAGAGTGTACCAGATTGTACTAGGCCTCATGATATTCTCCCTCTTTCTCGTCACTTATAATAGAGCCCTCATGCATGGTCACAACACGTTTGCGCATGGAATTTACAATATCCTTGTTATGTGTAACAACCACTACTGTGGTTCCTCTGTCGTTGATCTGTTCCAGAAGCTTCATGATTTCTTCGGAAGTCTTCGGATCCAGGTTTCCTGTAGGCTCGTCTGCCAGAAGGATATCCGGACGGTTGACCAGCGCCCTTGCCAATGCAACTCTCTGCTGTTCTCCACCGGAAAGTTCATCCGGGAAGGATTTGTATTTGACAGCAAGTCCAACTTCCTGAAGTACCTCCGGGACACGTTTACGGATTACTCTTGTGGGACGGTTGACTACTCTCTGGGCAAACGCTACATTCTCATATACATTTCTGTCTTTCAGAAGACGGAAGTCCTGAAATACTACGCCCAGCTTACGGCGGTATTTGGCTACTCTTCTGTGTTTCATTCCTTCCAGACGTTCCCCGCTTACGATGATCTGGCCGGATGTGGAATCCAGCTCTTTCATAAGAAGTTTGATCAGGGTTGTTTTTCCTGAACCACTGTTTCCTACTACAAAGACGAATTCACCTTTATCTATATGTAAGTTCGCATGGTTCACTGCCGGAAGGCCGGGACCATAGGACTTGCTTACATCTATAAGATCTATCATAGATTTTTCCTCCAATGGGTTAATGAATTTGTAACATTATTGTAATGTATGTTTTTGGGGATTGCAAGAGATTTTTGAGGATTCATAGAATGTTCACAGTAACGCAGCCAACATTCATTCCAAATTGCCTGCAGCAATGGAATTTTGGCTTTCATGTCTCAGGATATTGCATACCTTATCAATTGCAATCTCGATTTCTAACTATACACTGCAAGGCTGGATTTGTAAAGGTCAAAAATGCCTGCGTCAGCAATTAAAGCTGTGGCAGGCATTGAAAATTTTCCTTCTATTATAATATATCAGTATTCCAGTGTTTCCATATATTTCATATAACGTACTACCATGAGTGCAATCTTGAATGTAATGGCATCTTCAAAAACGCGGAGATCAAGACCTGTACTCTTCTGGAGTTTATCGAGGCGATAGACCAGAGTGTTTCTATGGATGTAAAGCTGTCTGGATGTCTCTGAAACATTGAGGCTGTTCTCGAAGAACTTATCAATTGTAACCAGAGTCTCTTCGTCAAAGTCATCCGGAGATTTGCCGCCGAAGATTTCTTTGATAAACATCTTACAGAGTGGGATCGGGAGCTGGTAGATCAGTCGTCCGATTCCCAGAGAGCTGTATGCGATCACTTCTTTATCTCCGAAGAAAATCTTCCCTACATCAAGAGCCATGCGGGCTTCTTTATAGGAACGTGATACTTCTTTCAGTTCATTGACGATAGTACCATATGCCATATGTGTCTTACCGTCATTTCCCATTCCAAGAGTATCAAGGATAGTATGTGCAAGCTGATCCATCTCAGGATAATTCTCACCATCTTCAAGTTCCTTGACTACGATAATACTCTTCTCATCTACTGCTGTGATAAAGTCTTTACTTTTACCACCGAAAAGACTCTTCACGCTTTCCATGGAGCTGTGGTCTTTCTCCTGTGGCATTTCAAGGATCATGACTACGCGGCGGACATCTGCCTCAATGTGCAGTTTCTTCGCACGATTATAAATGTCAACAAGGAGCAGATTGTCAAGAAGAAGGTTCTTGATAAAGCTGTCTTTGTCAAAGCGTTCTTTGTACGCTACGATCAGATTCTGGATCTGAAAAGCGGCGAGCTTGCCGACCATATAAGTATCTTCATCGTCGCCATGGGCAACCAGTATATATTCCAACTGATAGTCATCACAGACTTTAAAATACTGGAACCCCTTTACAAGCTGGCTGTCGGCCTGTGATTCTACGAAAGCCTGTACATCCTGTGTTGCAATGGAAAAATCTGCAAAAGTACTTGCAAGCACTTTACCTTCTGTGTCTAGTACACAAAATTCTGTTCTGGAAATCTCTTTTAACCCTTCAAGAGTATTCTGAAGCACCTGATTCGATATCATCTGATTTTAATCCCTTCTCATCCTATAGTGTTTATTTTCCGTTTTAACCATAAAACCTTATACCTGTATTGTATTTTAATATATATTTACCAAAAATGAAAGAGGAAAGAGAAAAAAATTTACAATTTTTTATATATTTTTTTGTATTACTTTTTTTCAATAAAACCTTCTCCATGGACTTCCCTGGCATCTGTCACTATCACAAAGGCTTCCGGATCAATTTCATCTACTTTTTCTTTAAGCATTACGATCTCTTTTTTATTTACCACGCAGAAAAGCATCAGTTTATCCTGTCCTGAGTACATTCCTCTGGCACTGATGCCTGTTACACCTCTGTCCAGATCTTTCATGATCATATCTGCTATTTCTTTTGGCTTTGCTGTAATGATATAGGCAGCTTTTGAGAATTTCAGACCTTCAATCAAACCGTCAGATACTTTTGTCACCAGATATACCGCAATAATCGCATAGAGTGCCTTGTGGATGCCAAACACATACATACCCACCAGTACAACGCCTGCATCTATAACCTGCATGATCTGTGCGATTGAATAGTGCTGCAGATATTTCTGGATGATAGCTGCCATCATATCGGTTCCTCCGGTTGTTCCACCGCCCAGAAAGACAAGACCGATTCCCACACCCTGGATCACACCACCGTAAAGTGCGGCAAGAAGAAGATCATTGCCCGCAAGATTCCATACAGGTTCTATGGCAAGCCAGGTGGACAGAGCAATTTCTCCTATCAAAGCTTTTTTTACAAAGGAGAATCCATTAATCTTCCATCCGATCAGAAACAGTGGAATGTTCAACCCCATATTTGTTACCCAGAGAGGGATACCACCGTCAATGATTCCCTGACTCCCTGCTTTTATAATGATCGCGATACCTGAAAAGCCTCCGGTTACCATACCTGATGCATCAAATACGGAATTGATCGCCAGTGCCATTAATCCGGTTCCTGCTATGATCATCAGATATTCCAGAAGCTGTGATCTTTTTCCATTTACTAACTTCATTCATTCGCCTCCTTGTATTCTGTAAAAATAATATTTGTTTTATGCTTTCATGAATATCAGCCAGAGATACCGCTTTATCACTGTGCCGTAATTATTCTTCCATAAACTACAAGAACGGCAGCAATCCATGAAGGACTGCTCCCGCTCTTATTCTTACCTTATTTTTCAGGCTTATTGATAAAATTTACAAAATGATAACTCTCCATTATCTGGAAGTATTTAACGATCCTTGGATATAAAGGCTCTGCCTTCTCCCCAAATTCGTCTTTTACCAGTGCAGCAATATCTTCCACTGTCTTCCTGCCATCTATGAGTGGCCAGATAAATGTGCCATTGTCATCCAGATGTATCTTCGTATATCTGGGTTTTCCAAACAGCTTCTGGGCGATTGTGTTAAACGCGCCCTTATTCTCTATTTCCAGCACCATTCTCCCCCTGATATCCGTATGCCAGCGAAGCTGTGCACTGCGCTCAGGAATGAGATCCAGATAATTGATCTGTATTTCTTTTTTCTTTTTACTCATTTAGATATTATCATCCCCGCCTGATCAGGCTTTCTTCTTATTCCAGATGCTGAATTTCAGAAGGCTTAAGATCATAAGTAACATCAGGATCACGCCGCCTGCATTACCAAGGTTAATGCTTCCGGAGAGATCAAATACACTGCTTACGTTTACTACTGCAAGGATTGCAAGAAGGATACCTACAAGACCTTCACCTGCGATCATACCAGCACAGTAAAGTGTACCGTCTGTTGCCTGTACCTCTTTAGTCTTAGCATCAACGTTCTTTCTGCCGTCAACGAACATACGAACAACACCACCGATCATGATAGCAGCGTTGAGGTAGATTGGAAGGTAAAGACCGATAGCAAATGGCATAACCGGAATTCTTAAGATTTCCAGACCAATTGCAAGGAATACACCGATAAATACCAGTGTCCATGGAAGCTTTCCGCCCATGATACCTTCTACGATCATCTTCATCAGAGTTGCCTGAGGAGCAGGTACTTCTGCACTTCCGTATCCCCATGCAGTGTTCAGAAGATAAAGAACACCACCAATAGCAAGACCGGCAGCAACAACACCGATAAGCTCACCGATCTGCTGTTTCTTAGGAGTTGCACCAAGAAGATAACCTGTCTTTAAGTCCTGTGAAGTATCACCTGCGATCGCTGCTACGATACAGATTACGGAACCGATCGCAATTGCTGCTTTCATTCCATCGATACCTGTTTTGCCTGATGCTTTGATAACCATTGTTGCGATCAGAAGTGTAGCGATAGCCATACCTGATACAGGGTTGTTGGAGCTTCCTACAAGACCAACCATACGGGAAGATACAGTTGCAAAGAAGAAGCCGAAGATTACGATAATCAGCGCACCGATCGGGTTAACCGGGATAGCCGGAACAAGCCAGATGATCGCAACCATTGCCACAATACCGATCAGGATAACGTTCATTGGAAGATCCTGTGCAGTTCTTTCTGTACTTGTATTCTTGCCACCCTTCATGCTCTTCATGGAATCACGGAAGGTTGCAATGATCAGAGGCAGGGATTTGATCAGAGAAATAATACCACCTGTTGCGATAGCTCCTGCTCCGATATATTTTACATAAGTACTCCAGATTTTAGATGCTCCGCCTGCTGCATAAAGAGCAGAAATTGTTTCTGTTCCGGGATACATAACTGTATCAGCTCCGAACAGACAGATTACCGGAATCAGCACCATCCAGCCAATAAGAGAACCAACAAACATAAAGGATGCGATTCTTGGTCCTACGATATATCCAACACCGAGAAGTGCAGGATAGCATTCCATACCAATTTCACCTTTGAATCCTTTAAATGCTACTGCAACGTCTGCAGGGATTACCTTTAAACCGTCAACGACAAATTTAAAGATCGCTGCGATTCCCATACCTGAGAATACTGTCGCAGCGTTTGCACCACCCTCTTCACCTGCAAGAAGAACATCTGCGCAGGCAGTTCCTTCAGGATAAAGAAGTGTTGCATGCTCTTTTACGATCAGTGCGTTACGAAGTGGTACCATAAAAAGTACACCAAGAACACCACCGCAAAGTGCGATTAATGTGATTTCCACGATACCCGGCATTTCACAAAGTCCTTCTTCTGCCCAAAGGAACAGAGCTGGCATTGTGAAAATTGCACCGGCTGCCAGTGATTCACCGGCTGAACCGATTGTCTGGACCATGTTGCTCTCCAAAATGGAGTTCTTTTTCATGATCTTGCGAATTACGCCCATGGAAATAACTGCTGCCGGAATGGAAGCAGATACAGTCATACCTACACGCAGACCAAGATAAGCATTGGCTGCACCGAAGATAACTGCAAGGATAACACCCATGACGATGGATGTCACCGTAAATTCAGGTGTGATCTTGTCAGCCGGAATATACGGTTTGAACTCTTTGTTTTTGTCCATGATTTCCTCTCCCTTTTGTATTGATTTATAAACATAGAACATTATAGCGAAATTTATACAAAAAGGCAAGGTGAAAAAACTGGTTTTTTATGCACTTTACCGTATTGACGTGCTAACTTGATAATCTCTTAACATATCAGCACGCTCAAACAGCATATTTTTGCTCTGTTTTATCAGTCTATTCATCTGAATCCAACTGTTTAATCAGGTATCTCCCGACAATTCTGGAAAAATTCGAAATATCCCGGATATATGCGAAATCTTTGCCAAATATCTTTTTTTCTGTGGAAAGGTCTTTTTCTTCCCCTGCAAAGACTCCCAGAACACTTACTCCAAGGTTTCGCAGGTGCCGCACTTCTGTAGCAGTATCATTGATCGCATATTTTCCCATATAAGGTTCCGGGTTCTTTGCGTGAGGTCTGTTTACGATGACATCATATGGTTTTCCATCACTCAATACAATGAGGATTTTTTTCTCCTCAGATCTCTGAAGCAGACCGTATCCTGCGGTTTTGATGGCAAGTCCATCCCTGTTATTGGAAGAAGTTACATAATTAAAAATATTTTCATTAGCTGACTGTGGATCATCGTACTCACGGAATCTGTGAAGGATCGTATAGTCCCAGAATGTGCAGAAGCTCATGACACGGTGAGGCAGGTTTACATTACTTAATGCTTCACTGATGATATAAGCCTGTAATGCCACATCTCCCTGCCTGGACATCTGGGAACCGCTGGCATCGATCAGCACATCTACTACGAAATCAGATGCATCAGATTTCAATTCTCTTTTAAACAGATTTGCTTCACTGCTTCTGCCCACACGCCAGAGTCTGGACGGAATGATCGTTCCTCTGTCTGACAGTACTTCCTGCGTCTCGCTTTTCAGCACCAGTGTCTTTCGTAAAAGGTCTGTGAGGGATGCGATGTTCTGCTTTACGATTCTGTGTTTGTCATGGTAGAGCCAGATATTCTTATTCTTTAATCGTACTGCATATTCGTACTGATAGTTTCGTTTGACCGGATTCTTAAGAATTCCTTCTGTAAAATAAAGGCTGCAGTCCCTGTGAAGTTCCCTGCACATCAGATAATTCATTCGCTTCTCTTCTGCAGGAGTCAGATAAGTTTTTCCGAAATTCAACTCAACATAGGTGTATGCTTTCTCAAGTTCTTCCTCTGTGAGAATTGTAATTTTGTGTTTGGTCTGGCGCTGTTTTTCCATTTCTTCAGTGACAGCAGTGTCTTCCATGTCCGTAATCTTATTTGTCATCTGTTCGATGTAACTCTCCAGAGCTTCCTCATAAAGTTCTTCTGTGAGAAAATCTTCCCAGTCGTATTCTGTCAGTTCTTCCATGGTGACTGCCATAACCTGTTCCAGTGTTCCATGATCTTTCTCAAAATCCGGATCAATGATAGTGTTGTAAAGACTGTCAATAATACGGATCAGTTCTATAGTGTCTGCAGCTGTTCTGGCTTTGTAAACCATGTCGCGGATTTTCCGAAGACGCTCTTCTACATAATGGTTTCCATTCTGTAAACGGTCACGCAGGATGGCAATCTTCAGGCGACCGAGAATATCTCCGTATGCGGGCATCCGTTCAAACTCCTGATCCAGGATATCCTCGAATGCTTCCTTCTGCATCTCCCGGACTCCCGGACGTTCCTGACAGATTTTGTCCCCGATTGCTTCTTCTACACATAGCTGTGCTACTGCAGTCAGTTCTCCCTCTCCTGCCTGGCAGAAAACTTTTTTTACCAGATATAAACCCAGCAGATTTCTGTCATAATATTTTGCCAGAGCGCCCTGCTTGATGCCGTCATACAGAGCAATTGCTTTTGAGCGCAGATACAGGGAAACATCTACTTTCATATTTAATGTGTAATCCCCGCTGATAGTCCAGAGGAGATTGCGGATCCTGTTTTCCAGTTCCAGACGGTAATCATCGATTTCTACGATTTTCTCATCTTTCATATACATCATCCCTTGTCCAGTCTGCCGGAATTCTGGTTTTCACAATATCCTCTACGATTTCTTTCTCGAAAATGTCAAAGGTCTTGTTCACCACTCCCATAGTAACTGCTTTTCTCGGAGAAAGTCCGGTTTCTACAATCTTCATGGCTGCAAGGAGACCTCGCAGATCCAGAGGTTTGGTGGAAATTTCACTGTTTGTGGCTTTGAGCTGAAGATCCAGGAATACTCCGATGAACTGTGTTCTGGCGTTTTCTTTTATATTTGGAAACATCCGGCGGAAAATAAATTCCAGGGATTCTTCAGTCTGAGCCGGCATGTCTATGACCAGAAATCTGGATACCAGCGCTTCATTGAGTTCTTTGGTTCCTGCATAACCGTAATTCATGGTTCCAATAAAACGGGCAGCCGGATGAAGATCAATTTTGTCATAGCCCGGGACATCGATGGAACGACGATAATCCAGAGTTGCATGGAGAACGGAAACTGCATCGTTCTTTGCCATATTAATCTCGTCGAGAATTCCGAAACCACCGTATTCTGCACACTGATAGATAGTTCCTTTGCGAAGCTTAACTTCATTGTCCACGAAAGTGTCTGTGCCTATCAGATCTCCGCTGTTTGTATTTACGTGAAAGGAAACATTGTATGCGGGACGGTTGAAAATATATGCCAGGTTCTCTGCAAGGATATTTTTTCCTGTTGCCTTCGGACCGGTGAGTAACAGATTCTCCCCTTTGAGCAGTCCGGCAATGGCCATTTCCAGAATGTCTTTTCCGTAAAATGGAATGGATGGTTTCACAATCCTGCCTGCTGTTTCCGGTGCCACTTCATACCGGCTACGGAATTCTTCTACTCTCTTTATCAGTTCAGGGGCTACCTGCTGCTCCTCCAGAAATTTCAGTTCTTCCATTTAGTTCTCCTTTATATAACTATTATAGTCCAGTTTGTGTTATAGAAAAAGGCCGCTTATCTTTTTCAGATTCACGACCCTTTTATTATGTTACTGTTCACTCCGTTCACAGTAACGTAGCCAAAATTCATTCCAGATTGCCTGCGGCAATGGAATTTTGGCTT
>NZ_JADPGO010000045.1:0-2758 GCF_015668165.1 Blautia sp. 1001283B150304_161114_C9
ATGTTATTCTTATCATAGGCAGTGGAGCTTTCTTAGTTCAGTTGTTTCGTGTGGTAACTTAACAATAACGGATTATGGAAAGTAATTCCACTGCTTTTTTAATAAAAATAAAACTGCGCCACAGCCTTGGCAGGCCATCGCGCAGCGATTTTGTTCAATCGGAATTTATTGGCGCAGTTATCGCTCGATTTGATGTAAAACCATGACAATATGCAGTTGCTACCGTGGGTTGCGTAATTGCATACCAAGATGTATAGTATTCTACCGGCTAATGGGGTATGCTCTGGGTGAAAGGAGGAGAACATGGCACTTTCAGAAAAACTATACGAACTCCGAAAGAAAAGAGCTCTTTCACAGGAGCAGCTTGCCGAGCAATTAGGCGTGTCCAGACAAGCTATATCAAAGTGGGAGTCTGGAGTTTCCCATAGTTAAAGATACCACACCAAATATGATGAACCCACGCTTATACACTACCAGCTATAATAAACCGCAAGGACAGCAATTTGATACTGCTGTCCTTTCTTTTATAAAATTGCAGTACACAGAAAAAAGCTGTAAAATGATAAATATATTTGTCCTTGTAACAATTCTCGGACATTTGCCTGTTATACTATTTGCAAAAAGAAAAGGAAGTGAGGATATGAAGCAGATTTTAATTGTCGAGGACGACAGTTTTTTGAATAAGATGTTGGCCTATAACCTGACCGCAGACGGCTACGGCGTGACTTCTGCCCTAAATGCCAGAACCGCAGCCGACGCCATCCGCCAGCGGGAATTTGATCTGGTGCTGCTGGACATCAACCTGCCGGACGGGAATGGGTTTGAGCTGTGCAAGCTGATAAAGCCCCAGTACCCGGACACCATCGTAATTTTCCTGACCGCCAACGATCAGGAGAGTGACCAGATACGGGGCTATGAGGTGGGCGCGGTGGACTACATCACAAAGCCCTTTGTGATCGGGGCCTTGCAGCGGAAAATCAAAGCCATGTTCGCCATGCTGGAACATCACAAACCGGCCAAGGACATTTACGACGACGGGCGGCTGTTTCTGGACTTCTCGGAGCAGACGGCTTCCTTAAACGGCAAGCCCCTGACCCTATCCCTGATGGAATATAAAATGCTGAATCTGTTCCGTAAAAATCCCCGGCAAGTGCTGACCCGTGGGCAGCTTTTGGAAAAGCTGTGGGATATAGACGAAAGGTTTGTAGACGAACACACCCTGACAACCTCCATTAGCCGAATTCGCAGCAAGATCGAATCCGACGGCGGCGCGCCCTACATCAAGACCGTTTACGGCATGGGTTATCAATGGACGGGAGGCGAGGCAAAATGAAGTTTCAAAACCTATCGGTAAAGCGGCTGTTTAGCCGGGTGGCAATAGGACTTGTCCTTTCCATGTCCGGGATCACCATAGCCCTGTTTCTTGTGACAAAACAGACGGCGGTGCTGCTGACTGGCGGGGCGCTGCTACTGTGCGCCCTTGTGGGGATTTTTGTACTGACGCAGGCGTTTGGAAAGCGGCTGTCGCAGTTTACCGCTAACCTGTGCCAGACTTTAGACCACATGATCGCCGGAAATGAAGCACCCCAGCGGCCAGAGGACAGCGAAACCCAGCTTGCCAGAATCGGACACCGGTTGGCAAGGCTTTACCAGATCATGCAGGAGAACCGCCGCCGGGTGGACGAGGAACGGCAGGAGTTGCAGACCCTTGTATCGGATATTTCCCATCAAGTGAAAACGCCGGTAAGCAATCTGAAAATGGCGATGGACACCCTGCTGGAAAAGCCTATGACCGAGGCGGAGCGCACCGACTTTATCCGGGGAATCCGCAGCCAGACGGATAAGCTGGACTTTCTCTTTCAGGCCCTTGTGAAAACCTCCCGTCTGGAAACAGGCGTGATCCAGTTGGACAAGAAACCGGGTCGCCTCTTTGATACCGTGGCGCAGGCCATGAGTGGGATCGTGTATGCAGCGGAGAAAAAGGAAATCGCCGTGTCTGTGGACTGCCCGGAGGATTTGACCGTTTCCCATGACAGCAAGTGGACATCCGAAGCCCTCTTTAACCTGCTGGACAATGCGGTGAAGTACACCCCGGCGGGAGGGAAAATCGCTGTGTCGGTGGTGCTGTGGGAAATGTATGTGGAGATCAAAGTGACCGACACCGGCAAGGGCATTTCCGAAAGCAATCAGGCTGCCATCTTCCGGCGCTTCTATCGTGAGGAAGAAGTACACGAACAGCAGGGCGTGGGCATTGGCCTGTATCTGGCCCGCGAGATCGTAACGCGACAGGGCGGCTATATCAAAGTGGTTTCGGAGCCGGGCAAGGGATCGGAATTTTCCATTATGCTGCCTACAAAATAGAACGCGGCGGACGGCCATTCCCGGCTGCCCGCCGTAAATTTTTTTGAAATGTCCGAGCGTTGTAACATTTCACCCCGATTTTCAATGAAATTTTTTGGCCGCTGTAACATTTCGCGGACATTTGGGTTTTATAATACCTTTATCAACAGGCAAGAAGCCTTGAAAGGAGTTTTGAATATGAGCGTTTTACAGACTATTGACCTGAAAAAGTATTATGGCACAAAGCCGAACATTACCCGCGCCCTTGACGGTGTGAACTTCTCCGTGGAGGACGGCGAGTTTGTGGCCGTTGTGGGAACCTCCGGCAGCGGCAAGTCTACCCTGCTTCACATGATGGGCGGGCTGGACACTCCCACCAGCGGAACCGTGATTGTCCGGGACAAAGAGCTGTCGAAAA
>NZ_JADPGO010000045.1:2856-17997 GCF_015668165.1 Blautia sp. 1001283B150304_161114_C9
ACCCTGCTTCACATGATGGGCGGGCTGGACACTCCCACCAGCGGAACCGTGATTGTCCGGGACAAAGAGCTGTCGAAAATGAACGACGAACAGCTCACCATCTTCCGCCGCCGCAACATCGGCTTTATCTTCCAGAACTATAACCTTGTTCCTATCCTGAATGTGTATGAGAACATCGTCCTGCCGGTGGAACTGGACGGGGACACGGTGGATCAGAAGTTTTTGGACGAAATCGTTCACCTACTGGGGCTGGAAGATAAACTGAAAAATATGCCGAACAATCTTTCCGGCGGCCAGCAGCAGCGTGTGGCGATTGCCCGCGCCCTGATTACCAAACCGGCAATCGTGCTGGCCGACGAACCAACCGGCAACCTTGACAGCAAGACCAGCGCCGAGGTGCTGGGGCTTATCAAGCGTACCAGTGCGGAGTTTCGGCAAACTGTCGTGATGATTACCCACAACAACGACATTGCCCGCCTTGCAGATCGGATCGTCCGCATTGAGGACGGAAAGATTGTAGAGTAAGGAGGTGGCAGGCTATGACATGGCCTTTTGAGAATGATACCAGCGCCATTACAAAGAAGCTGGCAAAGAAAAGTTTGCAAAGCGAGAAGCGCCGGAATCTGATGGTAGTGATCGCCGTTGCGCTGGCGGCGTTTCTGATCTGCTTTACGGGAATTGTGTCTACCTCCCTGACACAAATGCAGCGCAATCAGGTTGTCGATACTTATGAGGCGGTCTGGCTGGGCGTGGAGGAAAACGACATTGAAACCCTGAAAGGAGTGCCGGAGTTTGAGCGCGTAGGCAGCTACTATATACTGGGTGAGGAACTTTCGGAACAGGGCTATCATGCGTCCTATGTGTATTGCGACGCGCAAATGATGGAGATTACCAAGGCGCAGATGAAGTTGTTAGAGGGCCGGGTTCCTGAAAAAGCAAATGAAGTTGTCGTAAGCGAATACTTTCTTTCCACCTATGGAAACAATGCCAAGATTGGGGACACTGTGACCTTAGATACCGAGAGTTTTCATGGTGATTATGTCGTTACCGGAATTATGGACAGCGTAAATGAAAAAGAAGCGAATACCTGCGCTATCATTCTTTCCAAAGCTGCCCTGACAGAATGGGATGGATTTGACCCGGCTGGGTATCGTGCCTATGCCCATTTCAAAAACAGCGACCAGTTGGGCGAAGAACTGATGACCTCTTATTGCAGGGAGATTGCGGAGGAATATCAGCTTCCTATGCCCAAAATGAACAGCAAGTATTTTGCCTATGCTTCTAAATCCTTTGATTTTGCACTGATGGCTGGCGTGATTGCCATTGTTCTGATCGGCGGCTATATTGTGATCCAGAGTATCTTCCGTATCTCCATCAATGACAAAATCAAGAGCTACGGGCAGCTTCGGACGATTGGTGCAACGCCAAAGCAAATCAAGCGGATTGTAAAGCGGGAGGGACGCAAACTCGGCAGTATCGGAATTTTGATTGGTACAGTGCTGGGTGTATGCGGCGGTTTTCTTCTATTTCCCAAGGGATTTAACGCTGTTTCCTATGTGGAAACGGTTATTTTGACACTCATAAGTAGTTGGATCATGGTATCTGTTTCCATCCGTAAGCCAGTAAAAATTGCGGCAGGGATTTCCCCGATTGAAGCCATCCGTTTTACCCCGGCGCAAAAGGACATCCGCAGCCGGAAAAAGAACATCAAGCTCAATCCTGTTTCAATGGGAATTGCGAATTTTAAGCGTGACCGAAAAAAGACCGTTGCTATTGTAGCTTCATTGAGTTTGGGCGGAATTATCCTGCTTGTGGTATCCTCCATTGTTTTGCTGCGCTCACCAGAGGCACTTGCAAGACAGTTTTTCCCAGACGGCGACTATAAAATTTATTTGGATTCTGAAATGACAGAAGAAAAGGTTATGGCAGCGGGAAATCCATTGAATGAGGAATTAAAGCAGGAAATCTTATCTATTGATGGCGTTACAGATATAATTCCAAGCAGGCAATCTCTCCATGCAACTTATAAAACAGAGATTCATCAAGCTGGTGGTATGTGCGATATGCTGACCGACCAGAATTATGCGGCAGTTGAAGCGGCTCTGACAGAGGGAACCATGCCAACAGATTCCCGTAGTATTGTAATTGACTATAATGTGCTAAAGCAGAATGAGGATATGGGTGTTGGTTCAACGGTTGAGATTTCTTTGGGAGAAGAACAGCCATCCGTTTCTGTTACCATATCGGGGTTATACGCTCCTGCAAAGGTATATTCAGGACATGGCAGGATGCACTTAGATGGGGCAACTCTTTTTGCACCAGAAGCGTTGTTCCACGAACTGCACCCGGAAATCACCTCTTTTGACTATTCATGGAGCATTGTAAATGACGCTAAAAAAACGGACTATGTGGGAGCTGAATTGAAAAATATTGTTGCCAGCCATAGTAATATTGCCTTAGATGAAATCAATACAGTGATTGAATATGAAGAAATGACAAATTCTTTTGCGTTTGGCAGTATGGAGATACTTTCATGGTTGGTATTTCTCTTTGGCGTTATCAACCTTATCAATACGACACTCTCTAACCAGATAGCCCGAAAGCAGGAAAACAGTATTCTGCGTTCTATCGGCCTAACACAAAAACAGCTATGTAAAATGAACATCTGTGAGGGGCTGTGCTATGCGCTCTTTGCAACATTGGCGACGCTGATCGTTGGGCTTCCGGCTTCCATCTTTGCTTGCAGAAAAATGAGTATAGGAGCTTTTGCCGGAAATGTAGTGCCTTACAAATTCCCGGTTTTGGAAATGGGACTGTTCATTCTGGTATTGTTCGGAATGGAACTGATCTTGTCTGTATGGACAATCCGCAGACAGAAAAAGCAATCCCTGATTGAACAAATGCGGGCGATGGAATAACCGTATGGGATCGGCGGGGCGGCGTGTGCTGCCCCGCTTTTTTCGCCATTTCTCAAAAAATTTTTGAAATGTCCGAGCGCTGTAACATTTCACCCCGATTTTCAATGAAATTTTTGGGCCGCTGTAACATTTCGCGGACATTTGGGTTTTACAATACCCTTATCAGCAGGCAGAAAGCCTTGAAAGGAGTTTTGAGTATGAGCATTTTACAGACTATCGACCTGAAAAAGTATTACGGCACAAAGCCGAATATCACCCGCGCCCTTGACGGCGTGAACTTCTCCGTAAATGACGGTGAGTTTGTGGCCGTTGTGGGAACCTCCGGCAGCGGCAAGTCCACCCTGCTTCACATGATGGGCGGGCTGGACACTCCCACCAGCGGAACCGTGATTGTCCGGGACAAAGAGCTGTCGAAAATGAACGACGAACAGCTCACCATCTTCCGCCGCCGCAACATCGGTTTTATCTTCCAGAACTATAACCTTGTTCCCATCCTGAATGTGTATGAGAACATCGTCCTGCCGGTGGAACTGGACGGGGACACGGTGGATCAGAAGTTTTTGGACGAAATCGTTCACCTGCTGGGGCTGGAAGATAAACTGAAAAATATGCCGAACAATCTTTCCGGCGGCCAGCAGCAGCGTGTGGCGATTGCCCGCGCCCTGATTACCAAACCGGCTATTGTGCTGGCCGACGAGCCGACCGGCAACCTTGACAGCAAGACCAGCGCCGAGGTGCTGGGACTTATCAAGCGCACCAGCGCGGAGTTCCGGCAAACTGTTGTGATGATTACCCACAATGACGACATAGCCCGTCTTGCAGATCGGATTGTCTGCATTGAGGATGGCAAGATTGTGGAGTAAGGAGGTGGCAGACTATGACATGGCCTTTTGAAAATGATACAAGTGCCATTGTAAAAAAATTGGCAGGTAGGAGTATGCAAGCGGATAAGAGAAACAAGGCATTTCTGCTTTTGACAATCGCCATCTCTGTCTGTATGGTTTTTTCGATTCTCCTAATATCAACAGGTACACAAGAGAAATTCAAGAACACACAGAGGAATAAAGCGCAGATTGGCATTTTGGGAGTTACAGACGAACAAACGGCTCAGCTGCATCAAAACGAAAATATTACATGGGTTGGCGAATATTCCGCTATAGGTGTGTTTTATGTTGAAAATAAAACAATCACTGTTGCTTATGGAAATGAAGATTATTTTTTACATCAGGAAGAAAAAACTTTTCAGGGAAGTGTGCCGCAGAAAGCGGATGAGATTATGCTCCCCCAGAACTACCTTGATTTTTTAGGAAAATCCTATCAGACTGGCGATACAATTTCTATTGACCTGACTGGAACAGGACAGAAAGCAGAATATACACTTTCAGGTGTTTTGAATAATACGAAAGAAAGCAACGGATATTTTATTTATGTTAGTAAAGAGCTTGCCCAAGATCTGGCAAAAGATTCTTTTCAGGTTACAGCATATACGCGGTTGAATACAGACGCCATAAGTTCCACGGCTATTCTTAATTTTGCCGGCAAAGCAATACAAAATACAGGCATTGTCGAGGAACAGGTAATGCTTACAGAGTATTCTGCTGTTATGTCGGGTGTGATAACATCGGGTATTCCGATTCCAGTACCACTACTGGCGGCGTTGACGGCTATTTTGGCGGCAACGATTGTCTATGGTGTTTTTTACACAAAGATTGTAAAAAATGTTCAGATGTTTGGGCAACTGCGGACAGTTGGCATGACAAAAAGACAGATTAAACGGATGGCAAGTAAAGAGGGACGTTTATATGCCTTAGCTGGTATTCCTTTGGGGCTTGTCATTGGTGTACTGATTGGATTTATTGGCTGTCCTGATGGATTCCGGCTAAAAACAACAGTTATTTATGCTGTACTGATTGCCGCAGTAGCCTTTGTAACAGTGAATATTGCCATTTTTAAGCCTGTCCGAGTAGCAATGAATACTTCCCCGGTAGAGGGTGCTAAATACCTTGCGTATGCTGGAAAGGCAAAAAGCAGCTCAAAACTGCATCGGAAACTTACGCCGTTTAATCTGGCGAAAATAAATATACAAAGAAACAAACAAAAAGCAGTTCTGACGCTTTTAATGCTTGGAGTAAGCGGAGCTCTTTTACTGGTTACTTCTACGGTTGCTGGTTCTATTGATCCGGCAAAACAGGCAAGTTTCAAATATTATCCTGCCGGTAACATTCTTATACAAATAAGAAATACAGTTGGCAGCTCTTTCGATAACGAAGCGGAGCCATACGGAAGTGCAAAATTGCAACTGGAAGAAAATCCACTTGAAGATCAGGCATTGATGCAGGAATTAGAAAAGGTAGATGGGATAGAAAAGATTACCGCATTTGACAGCGTTTATATGACAGCTACTTTTTCGGGCGAAAGTGGTTCTATCACGAGCATTTCAGACTTCTTTCCAACCTTAAATCGGGAACAGACAGAAGAAAAGCAGGCGGCGTTATCCTCTGGAACAGCAGATTACGATGATATGGTTGAGAAAAATGGAATATTGGTTGCAGAAGATATAGCACAAGTTGGCGATACTTTGAAGATTGAGGGCAGAGCTTTTGATGGTAGAACCTTTGATGTGGAAGCCGTTGTTGTAGGCACATACAATAGATCTGATTTAATGGAGGATAGCCCGGTTGTTCCTGGAAGCCCCTACTTCATTATGACTTATGACACAGCAAAGAAACTGACAGGGATAACGGAACAGACGGGGATTCTGGCGATTAAAAATTCAGAGGGATGTTTTGATGAAGTTTTGACCGCAGTTCAGAAGATTGCGGATAAAAATGGAAAAATAGAAGTAAATACGATTGAACAAACGATTAAAAATATTCAGTATCGATACAGTGCATCTATAAATGCTCTATATATGACTTCTGCTATTCTGTTCGTCTTTGGAAGTATCAGCCTTACGAATATGCTTATGGTTGATTTTCAGAATAGAAAGCGTGAATTCGGTTTGCTTGAAGCTGTTGGAACAACACGGCAACAGTTGAAAGCAATGCTGGATAGGGAGATGGGAATTTACCTCGGAGGTTCGTTGGTAATAGCTCTTGTATTTGGAAGCATTTTAAGTGTAATTGTTTGTAGACGATTGGATGCGGTAAACCATTGCATTACGTTGGTATTGCCGTGGCTGTTTCTACTGGCGTTAGTCGTTGTTTTAGCAGTTATATATTTGATTTTCACTGCATACGCAAAATCCGAGTTGAAGAAAACAAGCATCTTGTCTGCCATAAGGGAGGAATGATCTTTTGTATAGACATCACTTAAAAGGTAGTTAATTTCAAAATAATATCACTCTGTTGATACAGCCAGTCCGTAAATTCTTTCGGGCTGGCTGTTCCTGTTTTTACAGCCTTTTTTCTCTGTAATGCTTCTTTCTTAAAGTCGGCAAAGGCAGCCTGTATTTTTTCCAGACGGTCAGCCGGAAAGCCTGCGGTATTTTTTACCCGGTTTATTTTGTTGCGCCAGTTCTGGCATTCATTTTTATAAAGCAGGTCATAGTTATTTTCTCTTGCCCTCTCGTCAAATTCCCGCTTGTTTTGAAGCGCCTGTGCTTTGCGGCACTTATCGCTGCACAGCTCATACCGCTGGCTCTTTGCCAGAAAATATTTCCCACAGACCTTGCACTGTCGGAAGCAAAGCCCCCAGTCATTCAGCCTGTTCAGATAATAGGTAATCAACGGGTAGAGGGACGCATAGGCAGACACACATTCTTCTGTGCGCCGGTTGTCCGGGAACCAGAGGTCAAGCCGGGTATCTTCTGACGGTGCGCCTTTGAAATAAAGGCTGCCAGCTTGAAAATGTTTCGGTTTTCCTGTCTCCCTGTCAAAGCTCATGGCTTCGTTATGGAATACCCCGGTCAGGCTGCTCATTTTATCCATGAAGCGGTCACAGGCAGCGTTACGGTCACGGGGTTCTCTGGCAAGCAGATAGCTGTTCCAAATACGGAACGCCACATACATTTTCAGAGGGTCATTGCTAAGATATTTTCCCCAGAGAAATTCGCTTGCCGCCTGCTCCAGCTCCGGCTGTTTCCATCGGTTGGAGTGGAGGGCTTGCCGCAGTGGAGAAAGCCCGTATAAGTTCCAATCTCTGTCCGTGTCACGCTCAAAGTTTATCAAAAAAGTTCCCAGTGGGCGTGTCATATCACAAAGCACCTCTGTGTTTTGGCTCCCGTTCAGACGGAAGCGAATCTGCTGTTCTTCCCCAATCAAAATCCGCTCTTTCATTTTCTTCCTGTCCAGCGTCAGGACAAACAAAATCCTCTCAAAACATGGCTCATGCCGTATAAACTGATTCTCCATCCCTATCCCTTGCCTTTTCTTATGGTAATTATATAATTCAGTTATATCCGTTACACTCATGGTATCGCAGAAGTATTGTTTTGTCAAGGATAGTCCGCTATGATGATTGCAGTTGGTAATTTCATACCATACAGTACCTTGACAAGTGAATGACCGTCCAAAAGGGATATGACCGGCAGGAGAAGTGACGCATCCAGCGCACCAATGCAGGGAAACACCGCAGGAATGGGGCAGGAAAACGGCTTTTGGGGAGAACGGCAGCAGGAAGCATTTTAACCTATTTGATTTATGGGAGGAACAGAATGAGCAATAAAAAGAGATTGAACAGCTACGAGGATTTACCGCTGGTTCTGGATGTGGCGGACATCCAGCAGATTATGGGAATTTCAAGAGCGAGCGCCTATGAGCTGGTACACACCCCCGGCTTTCCGGCGTTCCGCAGTGGCAGGCTTATCAAGGTCAGCAAAACTGCTTTCTTTGAATGGATGGCAAAAGGCTCCGAAACCGTACCGAGAAGCGACAAAAAAGCGTGAGATATTATCCCCTGACTGCAATACTGCCGCACTTTCCAAAGGGGCATACAGAGGGAAAAAACCTTAAAAATGATACCGAAACGCTACACTAAAACAGCCTATCTGCGTACATCAGATAGAAACGGAGAAAGGAGCCGGTTATGGCAAGAATGAGCAACAAGCGACGGCTGGAATGGTCTTTCTTCTTAAATGACCGCAGCCGTATCACTTACAACGAACTGTGCCGGAAATGCCAGCACGAATGCAAACAGAGCTTCCGGGCGGTTGTGGTTGACTGCCCGAAGTATCTTTCCAAGCGTTCCAAGAAAAAGGACAAAACTGCCGGAAACGGCAAAATCCCTTAGGAACTAAGGGCGCACTTCTATACATAGTCTAAAGACCATGTATCGTGCGTCCTGTGGAGCTTACCTCTGTCGCTGATAAAATCAGCAATCCGAGGTCTGCGTTCGCTTCGCTCCGACAAGGTGGCTACACCCCCTTGCGCCGCTAAGGCGGCTATCCCCTGTGTACCCTCCGAAAAGAGAAATCCGCTCTGCGGTTTTCCCTTTTCATCGGGTTTTATAGAAGCACTGACACACGGACTGTCTGCGGATGGTCTTTCTTTATCTTATAAGTAAAGGATGTGAGAACATGGAAAAATCTTTGGAACAGTTGAAACAGGAATATGAAAAAACCACTGTCCTGCTGGAACGGGAAAAACGGAAAATGCAGCGTTTGAAAAACCGGCAGGCGTATCTGGAAAGTGGTTCCCGAAAACAGAGGACGCACCGGTTGATTACCCGTGGGGCAGCCGTTGAGAGCATTGCGCCACAGACAAAGGAGCTGACCGAAACGGAATTTTATTCCCTCATGGAAAGCATTTTGAATCTGCCGCAGGCGGAGCATTTCATCCGGTCTGCCGCAGAGAACCACGCCTGTATTTCCGGGCAGGAGAAAGGCGGTGACTAAGGATAACACTTTATCATTTTTCAATCGCACAGATAAAGCGCAGCGCCGGTCAGAGCGCCATTGCCAGCGCAGCCTACCGAGCCGGGGAGCGTCTTTACAGTAGCTACTATGGAGAAGTCAGCGATTACACCAAAAAGGGCGGCGTGATCGCTTCGGAAATCATGCTGCCACCCCATGCGCCGGAAATATATCTTGACCGGGCGACCCTCTGGAATGCTGTGGAGAACTGCGAGAAACATCCAAAAGCACAGCTTGCCTATTCCTTTGATATTGCCATGCAGAATGAATTGACGCTGGAAGAAAACATGGAGCTGGCGAGGAAGTTCGTGCAGGAGCAGTTTGTGGCAAAAGGCATGATTGCCGATCTTGCTTTTCACAGTCCGGAGAAAGAGGACGGCGGTATCCCAAACCCGCATTTCCATGTGATGACAACAATGCGCCCTTTGAACCCGGATGGCACATGGGGACAAAAACAGCGGCGGGAATATCTTCTTGATGAAGATGGAAACCGAATCCGGGATAAAAATGGCGATTATATGTTTAATGCTGTCCACACAACAGACTGGCACGAGCCGGAAACACTGGAACACTGGCGGGAGCAGTGGGCGGCTGCCGTTAATACAAAATTTGAGGAAAAAGGACTGGATGTGCGTATCGACCACCGTTCCTATGTGCGGCAGGGGCTTGACCTGATACCTACTGTCCACGAGGGAGCTAATGTCCGGCAGATGGAAGCAAAGGGCATCCGCACCGAGAAAGGGGAACTGAACCGCTGGATTAAAGCCACCAACCGGCTCATGCAGGATGTGAGGAAGAAGATCAAAGCCCTGTTTGTCTGGATGGCAGAGGTAAAAGAAGAACTTTCCAAACCACAGACACCGAACCTTGCCGACCTGCTGATCGCTTATTACAACCAGCGCAACGCAGGGGCATGGAGCAATAAAGCCAGAACCGGAAACTTAAAGCAGTTTGCCGAAGCCGTCAATTATCTGACGGAAAACAAGCTGCTCACATTAGAGGATTTGCAGGAGCGTCTTTCCTCTGTCAGTGAAGAATTTGAAGCATTAAGCGGCTCCATGAAAAAGAAATCTGCCAGGATAAAGGAATTGCAGGAATTGATACGGGAGGGCGAGAATTACCAGCGGCTAAAACCTGTCCATACGGAATTGAACAATATCAAGTTTAAGAAACAGAGGGAGAAATTTGAAACATCCCACGATGCGGAGTTACGGCTGTTTTATGCCGCCCGCCGTATTCTGAAAGAAAAACTGGACGGAAAACCCATTGCCCTGAAAGCATGGAAACAGGAATACGCACAGTTAAAAACAGAGTATGCCGAACTGTCTCCGCAGCACAAGCCACTCCGGGAGGAAGTCATACGGCTGCGGCAGGTGCAGAACGCCGTAGATACCGCACTGCGCCGGAGGGAGCAGCCACAGGAAGTACAGAGAAAGAAACATGAGATGGAGCTATGATATAACCGGCAGCTTTACCGCTACCGGTATTTTTACGGAGGGAGCATTTGAATGTATTTAAAGCGGTGAAACAGTCTGTTACCACACGGCAGGCTGCTTCATTCTATGGAATCCGGGTGGGGAGAAACGGCATGGTCTGCTGTCCATTCCACAATGACCGCACGCCCAGCATGAAAGTGGACAGCCGCTTTTACTGCTTCGGCTGCGGGGCTTCCGGGGATGTGATCGACTTTGCCGCTTTGCTGCATGGATTGGGGAAACGGGAAGCTGCGGTCAGGCTTGCGGAGGACTTCGGCGTTTCCTATGAGAAATCCGGCAATGCGCCGCCAGATAGGAAGCGTCACAACAGGTCACAGCCCCGGCAAAAATCAGCGGAGCAGAGATTTCAGGAAACGGAACGGTATTGTTTCCGGGTGCTATGCGATTATCAGCGCCTGCTGGAGCATTGGAAAACAGCATACGCCCCACAGCCGCAGGATGCTATCTGGCATCCTCTTTTTGTGGAAGCGTTGCAGAGGATAAGCTACACAGAATACCTTTTGGATATTTTGTTATACGGAGAAATAGAAGAAAAAGCGGCATTGATCGCCGCACAGGGAAAGGAGGTGCTGCGGCTTGAACAGCGAATTTCAGAGCTTGCCGCCGGAAACGCAGGAAGCGGTCAAAAGGACGATGGACACAATGGAACCGGCGCAGACACCGGAAGAAATCCGGGAGACGTTAGAGGGGACGCAGAAAGGCGGCGTGAAGAACAGCATCCGAAACTGCCTGACGGTGTTCCAGCGTGACCCGCTGTTTCGTGGGGCGCTGCGTCTGAACCTTTTGACGGAGCAGATTGACATTGTGAAGCCGCTGGGCTGGGAGCGCACCAGTACCACGCTGACCGACATGGACATGAACTACCTGCTTTTGTATCTGGAAGAAAATTACGGGCTTATCAGCGAGAAAAAGGTGCAGAGCGCCATCAAGATTGTTGCCAATGAAAACCGCTACCATCCGGTCAGGGATTACCTGAACAACCTGCAATGGGACGGCACAGAGCGCATTCGTTATGCCCTGCATCACTTTCTGGGAGCCGATACGGACGAATACACTTATGAAGCCTTGAAACTGTTCCTGATGGGAGCCATCCGGCGGGTATTCAGACCGGGGAGCAAGTTTGAGGTCATGCTCTGTCTGGTTGGTGGTCAGGGAGCCGGGAAATCTACCTTTTTCCGGCTGCTGGCAGGCAGGGACGAATGGTTTTCAGACGATTTGAAGAAGCTGGACGATGAAAATGTGTACCGCAAGCTTCAAGGGCATTGGATTATCGAGATGTCGGAGATGATCGCCACAGCCAACGCCAAGAGTATTGAGGAAATCAAGTCATTCTTAAGCCGCCAGAAAGAAACCTACAAAGTGCCGTATGAGACACATCCGGCAGACCGGCTGCGGCAATGTGTATTTGGAGGGACGACCAACCGGCAGGACTTTTTGCCCCGTGACCGCACCGGCAACCGGCGCTTTCTCCCCGTGACGGTGTACCCGGAACGGGCGGAGGTTCACATACTGGACGATGAAGCGGCGGCGAGGGCGTATATCGAACAGATGTGGGCGGAAGCCATGACGGTTTACCACAGTGGGAAGTATAAGCTGTCATTCAGCATAGAAATGAACCGATACCTGAACGCCCATCAGCAGGACTTCATGCAGGAGGACACACAGGCTGGCATGATCTACGCCTATTTGGAGGACTACACCGGTGACAGGGTATGCTCCAAGCAGCTTTATGAGGAAGCGCTGGGGAACTTAAATTCCCCGGCAGACTGGGAGACACGGGCAATCTGCGAGATTATGAATACCGGCATTGCGGGCGGCATCATACAGGGCTGGGCAGCCTACAAAAGCCCGAAGCGGTATAAGAAATACGGTTCTCAAAAAGGCTGGGAGCGTGTCAACCAAGACCCGCCGGAGGGGGACGGTTTTCAGGAAATCACGGAAGAAGAAGCCTGGCAAATGGAACTGCCATTCTGAAAAGCCACCGGTTGACAGTTTGGTTGACGCTTTGGTTGACAGCCAGTTGACGGAGAAAAGCCTGATATTTGGCATTTCTCTCCTTTGTCAACCATGTCAACCAAGAAATCAAAGAAAAAGTAAAAAGTAATAATAGAGTGCCTATGGATTGTTTTCAAAGTCTTTTCTGCCGGTTGACACGGTTTGGTTGACACGGAGACAGTCTGCGGCTGTACACCTGCCTGACATTCCCTTGTCGGGCATATTTCATTTATGGAGGTAACTGCCTATGGCAAAAAACAAAAACGAGAGCAACAACGAAAACAGCGGCACCCTGCTTACCGAAAAAGACGGCACCCAGTATTTTGTCATGGGGAAAGTCCGTATCAAGGTATCGGAGCATTTCGCACAGGATGGGAAGCCGCTTGACAGCCTACTGGAAGATGTGATCCAGCACGCTGCCGCCGCTTCCTGAAAAAATACGGAATAACGACTGTCAATCAGCCCACGCTTATGATATACTTGTACCAGCGAGTATTGTATAAGCGTGGGTTGTTTCTTTTAGAAGGAGGATTTTTAACCGTGAAACAACCATACAATACAACGATTTATAACACTGCACTATATTTGAGATTGAGCCGTGACGATGAATTACAGGGGGAAAGCGGCAGTATCCAGACCCAGCGCATGATGCTTAGGCAGTATGCCGCAGAGCATGGGCTGACTGTTGTAGACGAGTACATTGACGACGGATGGAGCGGGACAAATTTCGAGCGTCCAAGTTTCCAAAGGATGATTGATGACATCGAGGACGGGAAAATCAACTGCGTTGTCACAAAGGACTTATCCCGTCTGGGAAGAAACTATATCCTGACCGGTCAGTACACGGAAATCTATTTCCCCAGCAAGGGAGTACGCTACATTGCCATCAATGACAATGTGGACACCATCAACGGAGAAAGCGAGCTTGCCCCATTCTTAAACATCCTGAATGAAATGCATGCCCGACAGACCAGCAAAAAGGTCAAGGCTGCCATGCGCACAAGATTTGCCAATGGCGCACACTATGGAGCCTATGCACCGCTGGGGTATGTAAAAGACCCAGACAAAAAAGGTCATCTTCTGATCGACCCGGAAACACGCTGGATTGTAGAGAAGATTTTTGACCTTGCAGTACACGGGAGGGGTGCCGCCAGCATTACACGGATTCTGGTGGAAGAAAAAGTACCTACCCCCGGCTGGCTGAACTATGAAAGATACGGGACTTTCGCTAATATCTACGCCGGTGCGCCCGCAGAAAAAGCCTATGCGTGGACGATTGCACAGGTCAAGAGCATTTTGAAAGAGGAAACCTACATCGGTCACAGCGTTCACAACAAGCAGAGCAACATTTCATTCAAGAACAAGAAAAAGGTGCGGAAGCCGCAGGAAGAATGGTATCGTGTGGAAAATACCCACGAAGCCATCATTTCCGAAGAAGTGTTCCAAAAAGTTCAGGAGCTGATTGCAAGCAGACGCAGGAAACGCAGAAACGGTACGACACAGATTTTCGCAGGATTGATAAAATGTGCAGACTGCGGATGGTCTTTAGCCTATGGGGAAAACAAGCAGAACAAAAACCCATACGGGTACTACCATTGCAGCAAAAACGGACAGGGATTACGCCAGTGTTCCATGCACTATATCCGCTATGATGTACTGTATGCCTATGTACTTGCAAGACTGCAATACTGGTCTATGCTGGCACAGAAAGACGAGGACAAGCTACTGAAACGCCTGCTCAATGCCAGCGACAGGGAAAGAAACTCTGCAAAGAAAAAGCAGGCTGCGGAGCTGAAAAAGGCAGAGAAGCGTAAAGCCGAGGTTGACGGGCTGTTTGCTAAAATGTATGAGGACTGGTCTGCCGGACGCATAACCGAGTATAACTTCAATATGCTGTCCGAGAAGTACCAGAACGAGCAAAAGGAGCTTGAAGCAAAAATAAGACAGCTTCACGAAACGATGGAAGCCGCCGTACAGACCGCAGCGGATGCTGAAAAGTGGATTGCCCTAATGAAACAGTATGTCAACCCTGTGGAGCTGACCGCCGAACTTCTGAACACTCTAATTGAAAAAATAACCGTCCACGAAGCTGTCAAGGGCGAGGACGGAAGCCGTGAACAGGAAGTAGAAATCTACTACCGCTTCATCGGCAAAATCGACTGACCTTTCTTTTTTACCCAACAATATCTTTAATTAAGGGAGAACGGGAAAGCAGTTCCGGAAACCGATACTCTTATTTCAATCAGTAAGTATTTTGATGTTTCACTGGACTATTTGATGAAAGAAGAAAATTCAATATCAGAAAACGCTGTGAGTTTAGAAGTCCATCAAACTGAGGCAACGAACAAGCGTGAGAAGCGCATCCTTGGTATAGCCACTTGTATCATAGGAGTAGTCTTGTTGATTGCTTGGGGAATTGTATCTGTTTTTATGCCGTCTGCATCGGAACAAATTGGAACATCTTCCATGATAACAATAGAGGGAAACGGAATTTTCCTACTTATCTGCCTTGTAGCAATTATTGCCGGTGCTGTTTTGCTCCTTAAAAGTACATCGAACAAATAAGGAGGATTTTTATGAAAACTATATCTAATTTGTTTTTGATTTTGGCTGTTCTTCTGTCTGATGTGATGTGTGCTGTTGTTGCATATAACTATTGCGACATGATGTGGGGCATCAAATATGCTGGTTATAGTGCTCCAGTCTCGACTGCATTTTTGGTAGCAATTCCTTTTGCAATTGCTATTGTGGTATGCGTTGTAATTGCGCTGTATTTCAAAAAGAGAATAGGCTAACAACTTCCAGTTGTGTGCCCAGCTAAGGGTGTGTAGTCAAGCCGGTGGGATTCCGGTTTATCCAAGGTTTAGCCAACCAGATAATA
>NZ_JADPGO010000046.1:0-17542 GCF_015668165.1 Blautia sp. 1001283B150304_161114_C9
CGAATGGTTATCCACAAAATAAAAAAATAAATTTCGTCATTTTTTACAATGACTTATGCATACCTCTGAACAGTAACATGGTTTGGATATAGAGGTAATTAAAGGGATATTATATATTGTTTTCAAATAAAAGCGTGTGATATGATGAATAAAAGGAGATTTACCATGTACACAAAACAACCCAAAAAGATGATCATTATAAATATTCTTGATATATTAAAGCGATATACGGATGAAAATCACCGCCTCAGCCAAAGAGAAATTATGGATATTCTAGAACGGGAATATGATATGAAGGTTGACCGAAAAGCGGTTAAGAGGAATTTAATGAATTTGATTGATTTCGGATATCAAGTAGAATATAGTGAATCAATTCGTCAAGGTAAAAATGGAGAAGAAGAGATTATATTTACGGATTGGTATCTGGAAAAAGATTTTACGGATTCCGAACTTCGGTTATTGATTGACAGTCTTCTCTTTTCAAAACATATCCCATATAGTCAATGCAAAGCATTGATTGAGAAGTTAGAAGGGCTGTCTAATTGCTATTTTAAGTCAAGGGTAAAACATATTCAGACGATGCCGGATACTGAACCGCAAAACAAACAGCTCTTTTATACGATAGAGATGTTGGATAAAGCGATAACAAAAGGCAGGCAGGTGGCATTCTATTATAATGAGTATCATACAGATATGAAAATGTATCCACGGGAAAATGAAAAAGGGGAAAAACGCAGATATATTATCAATCCATATCAAATTGCCGCAATTAATGGCCGATATTATTTAATCTGCAATTATGATAAGTATGACAATGTTGCGAATTATCGACTGGATCGGATTACAGATATAGAGATACTTCCTGTGCCAGTTAAACCGATGAAAAAGGTGAAAGGTTTGGAGAATGGACTGAATCTGCCGAAACATATGGCAGAGCATATTTATATGTTTACTGGAGAAAGTGCAGCAGTAACATTTCGCGCTAAAAAATATTTGGTGAGTGAAATTATTGATTGGTTTGGAAAAGACATCAAGTTCTCAGATGAGACAGAGGATGAGGTAACGGTTCGAGTAATGGTTAATCTGGAAGCAATGAGAAAATGGGCGTTACAGTATGCAGTACATGTGAAAATATTAAGTCCGGGAAAACTGGTGGATATGGTGAAGGAAGATATAAAGAAAGCGAGCGAACAGTATAAGGGGGAACACTAATGAAAAAAGAAATAAAAGAACTTACGGAGTGCAGTACGCTTGAAGAATTATTTGAAACATGGCAAGCAAAGCAAGTGGAAGAAGTGAATAAATTAAGTGAGGCAATTCATAATAGTCCAGAAAAAATATGTGTTAGCGAAATATTTATAAAAGAACATTACAAGAAAAAAGGGAACACGATCTCATCACATTTTATACAATTTTTCGACAAAGATAATTGTAAAAATTGTAGCGAAAATAAGGACTTCTTGAGTGAGGAAGAAACTTCTTGGGAATATGTTTTAAAAAATGCATTTAATTTGGATGGATGTGTAGGAACATTTGACGTAGGAGAGGGATTTGAATACATTTTTCTGTTAAAGGAAGCCAATGATTCGGCAAAGACATGCATTAAAAATTATTTTCCGGGGTTTGAATTGAATCCAAAAAATGTGAATACCTGGCTGTTGGATTGGCTTGATCCAGAGAAAAATAATAAGCCTAAAATGTTAACAAAAATAAATAATGCTATGAAACAATATTTTGGCTTAGAAGAAAAAGAGGAGTTTATTTTCACTTCAAAAGCAGCATATATGAATGTAAATAAGAGAGGAGGGACTTTCAGCACAAAAGGGTATAATGAGAATGCGGTGATCAATTATGCGAAAGAGTACAGAGAATATATTTTAAAAGAAATTGAATTACTTACAAATCAAAGAGAAAAAGTAACGGTTTTTGTATGTGGGGGAAAAGGTTATTTTGAAAGACTTATGAAAGCACTTGGTATAGAAGCGAATGAATTCAAAAAATATGAAATTCAAAGTGATAATACAAAGGTTGTATTTGTAAACATAGCTCATCCATCAGGCTGGATTTCTGCAGATAAATTGGCAAACAGTATGAAAGAAGGATAGTAATCCAGAGTTAATTATAGGATGTATAAGTTGTCCTTTTGACATTTTTCTCTAAAAATACGACAGTTTTACCTGCCTTGGATATAGCATAGTTGGCTATATCTGGGGCAGGTTTTGTGTTTCTCATGTTAGTGATTGAAGATATCCCTTTTTTGTTCCATGCTGTGAGCTAGAGTATAAGTATGGACAAGGGAAACCAAGAAAGAAAAAGCGAATTAGGGGAGGTAGTGAAAATGAAAGATTCAAAAATATTAGATTTACAGTTTGTAGTGATGGATGATATTGTATTCAAAAACATCCCTTTTGAAGATCGAATAAATACAAAACTTACTTTGTCGGATTACGATTGGATGAATTATGTGTTTGAAACGGAGTTTCGAACAAAAAACCAGGGAAGATTGAAAGTTGAGATTAAGTATTATGGATCAAAAGAATCAGAAATGAATGTAAAAAGGATAGATACTATAGGTGTTTTTGAGTATACATACTTTTTTGAGACTGAAATGTTTGAAGAATATGTTTCTCGATTTATGAGAAAACACCTCATACAGTGGAAAAACCAGGAGGTGTTTTATGGTGGAGATATTGTCCTTGCATTTTATAATGATATACTAAAAAAAGGACGTATGCACAAGAAAAAAGTAGGAACTGTCTAATAGTATTTGCATATCCGTTATATCCAAGACTTTCCAATAAGAAACTAAGAGAGTAATTGTGCAAAGAAATAAATATAAGTATACAGGAAGTGAAGAATATATATGTCAAGTAGTAAAAAAGAACCAATCATATTAACGAAAGAAAATTCCAATAATCAAATTATTGAAATAACTGCGTACCATCTGCAAGATTTGAGTGCGGTTGAGAAAGCGCCGAATCTGTGTAAATTAAATTTAATTGGTGGGGAGCTAAAGAATTTTCAAAGTCTAGAAAAATGCTCTAAATTGCAAGCGTTGAATTTGCGTTTAACAAAAGTTGAGGACTTTTCATCGTTACAAAAAATAAAGAGCATAAGATATTTGGAAGTTGTGGGAATGCAGAAAGAATTAATTGAAACAATTTCAAAAATGTCAGAACTTAAAAGCTTAACACTAAAACATTGCTGTCTAAGTAGTCTGAGAGGGTTAAGAAATTTGGGAAATCTTTCGGAGTTATTCATTGAAGATATGGGGAAAGATCCGGGAATATTGGAGATTTTTTCTATTCCGAGTATCGAAAGGCTAAAATTGTTTGTACCAAGAGAATATGAACAAGAAAGAACGGATTGGTATCTTAGATCATTAAAAGTGAATTTGCCAATGTTGCAATGGCTGGAGCTAGAAATGCCGGCTCATGAGTTTCATATAGAAACACTTGAAGGTTTGGAGCTAAGACGCTTTGGGGTGACAAGTAAAAGGTTTGAATTATAACTGTGGGGGAATCAGAAACAGAGATGTACAGGGAATTCAAAGTGAATGTAGGATTGTTCTGATGCAGTAGACCTATTTATAAAAAACGAGGTGGAGAAGATGATAGGTGCAATTTTCGGAGATATATTAGGATCCACATATGAATTTGGAGTTAAAGATAAAGAAATTTACTTGATTCATGATGAGGATCATTTTACGGATGATTCAGTATTGACTTTTGCGTTGGCAGAATGGACTATAGAATATGGAAAGGTTTCGTTGGGCAATGGTGAGCATAAATATTTATTGGCGAAAAAATTTTACGAGTTTACCGAGAAATATCCAGATAAAGCATATGGTTTGATGTATATTGACTGGATTTGTAAATATGAAGATACAGAAAAAATACCAATGCCTAATAATAGTTATGGGAATGGGGCGGCAATGCGAGTGAGTCCGGTTGCATATGTGTTTGATGAGATTGAAATGGTGGAGAAATACGCAAGATTGCAAGCAGAGATACGGTTCGGATTTCGGATGCAAAATGTTGGCTGATACATCTTCAGCAGGTAGAAAAGAAAAGCTATAGTTCCATCCATTCAATCCGAGGAGTTCTTCGTCCGGCATTTCAGTTGGCAGTGGATGATGACCTGATCAGGAAAAATCCATTTCAGTTTTGGCTAATGGAAGTGGTTGTGAATGACAGTGTGACAAGAGAAGCAATCAGCAGATCGGAGGAACGTAAGTTTCTACGATTTGTGAAAGAGGATCCTCATTTTTGCAGGTATTATGAGGGAATCTACATTTTATTTAAAACCGGTCTTCGCATCTCGGAATTTTGTGGTTTAACGATTTCTGATATTGATTTCAAGGAGCATACGATCAACATCGATCATCAATTGCAGAAAAAATCAAAAATCGGATATTATATTCAAGAGACTAAAACAACCAGTGGAACGAGAAAGATATCTATGACCGCGGATGTAGAGGAATGCTTTCGGAAAATAATAGAAAAACAGAACCCGCCCAAAGCAGAACCTGTGGTAGATGGAAAAAGTGGATTCTTATACTTTGATAAAAATGAAAGTATTTGTTATTCCCTGCACTGGGAGCATTATTTTCAACACATCATTCAGAAGTATAATAATACTTATAAAGTACAGATGCCTGTCATTACACCGCATGTATGTAGGCACACCTATTGCTCAAATATGGCAAAATCCGGAATGAACCCAAAAGCATTGCAATATTTGATGGGCCATTCAGACATCAGCGTAACGCTGAATACATATACGCATGTAAATCTTGAGGATGCCAGGGAAGAAGTTGCCCGGATTCAGGTTGTGTAATTACGATTTTTAATTGAAAACAGCAAGGTGTAAAATGGAAAAACATACACCTTATTTTACACCTTTTGCGGACGATATTATGCGAAAATAAAGCAGGTTATGCCAAAAAGCAAAAATTCACAAAGGCTCACAAAGCCCGAAATACCAAGAAAAACTAAGAAATGCGAGGATATGCAACAATGATAAAAGTGCTCTTTATCTGCCACGGCACTCTTTGAAAGCTTCGCCAAAAAGCCAGTAAAACACGGTCTGGAGGGCATAGGCGGTTAGAAAATAACTCGTAAATAACCTACGGTATTTTGTGCAGATATTACATGTAAATATAGATGATGTTTGGGATGCAACATGATAGAAAATCTTATGGCTTTTTTTGCAAACAAATAGAAGAGGAAAATTATTTTATCATTTACGAAAATAGATCTGCTTGATCTGGAAGCATATAAAGAGTGGATCCAAAGGTTATGATGAATGGCCAATTTCTGAAGAGATGTTGTCTACTGGTAGAACTAAAAAGAAAAAAACTAATTGACACACATCACGAATATAGTTACAATTCTAAATGTTTGAATTATAACTATTATATATGATAAAAGAAGGAGATAAATGATAAATGGATGCTTCATTTCACTACTTATCTATGATAAACCATATGACTGTCCAGAAAAAACTAATGGAACAGTTGAAAGATACAGGTCTTACCTTGGGACAGCCCAAAGTATTGGATTACCTGAAAGATCACGATGGTGTCAGCCAGAAAGAGATTGCGGCAGGATGCCTCATCGAAGCAGGCTCTTTAACGTCCATTTTGAACCGTATGGAAGAAAAAGACCTGATCGAAAGAAAAATGCTCAATGGAAACCGTCGTACTTTTCATATTTTTATGACAGAATCCGGAAAGAAAAATCAGAAGCTTGTGGAGGAGGCTTTTAAGAAAATAGAAAAAACTGCATTAAATGGTATTTCTGAAGAAGAGCAGAAGCAGTTTATGGATATTTTTTGCCGGATCTATCGAAATCTTGCAGATATGAAATGATCCGGCGATAAAAAATATGAAATGAGGAGGAAATAAAAAAATGGAGACACTAAAACGATATTTAATATTTCTGGTGGGATTGTTTGTAAACTCCCTGGGATTCTGAATAATAAGATTACTTATGTCGGGAAACGAATGACCAGAGACAAACTACTGTCGTACCTGTTAGCAGAATCCATATCTTTTGATATGTTAATTATACTATATCTTCGATAATTCTAATATTTTTCCATCAATACTTATTGTTACAACTTGCCATGGTATGAACTTTCCACTGCTTTGAAGTGCTTTTTTGCTGCCATCTCCAATCCACCACAGCCGTTGCATTTGTCTTTATTAATCCTGATAATCTTTCTTATCATTTTTACCCTCCGTCAATAGAATTTAACTTTTGTTTCTGCTAGAATTATAGTATGATAAATACAACTTGTATGTTTGATTTCCAACAGGAGGAAGGATTTTGGCAGATTATCTTTGTATTGATCGTGCAGCAATGTTTACAGAGATATTTAAGTTACAAAAGAAGGTTTTATAAAAACGAATAGAAATCATTTTGAATTGATTACTTGCAATGAAACAGATTTACAAGCTGACAAATGATGGTATAATTAATTCTACTGTTGAACTGATAGAAAGGGTATAGGTATGAGAAAAGCAATCATATATGCATCTGTGCATCATGGAAATACAGAAAAATTAGTAAAGAGCATAGCAGAAGAGTGTCAGGTCGATTTGATTGATGCAGTAAAACAGTCAGATGCAGATCTGAGCAGTTATGATATGATCGGGTTTGCATCAGGAATCTATTTTTCAAAGTTTCATCAGTCGATATTGAAATTTGCGGAAAAGAATTTACCAGATGACAAAAAGGTCTTTTTGATCTGTACTTATGGTGGAAGTGCGAATTATAAATCCATAGAGCAGATTTTGGATAAAAAACATGCCAGTGTAGATGGTAAATTTGGATGCAAAGGATATGATACATTTGGGCCGTTCAAACTGGTTGGAGGTATTGCAAAAGGACATCCGGATGATAAAGATATCCAAAATGCAGTGGAATTTGTAAAAAACTTATAAAAATATAAAGAAGAAATAAAAACAATGGAAAGTTATCGTTTTTTGAAAAGAAATATTGACGGTAACTTCAAAAGCTGTATAATAAGCTTAACAGAACCCACCACGCCTCTGATTTTCATGCGCAACCCGGTGGGTTTTTCTTATTCATAGGATATTTTATTTACCAGCAAGTCCCCACCCACTGCTTATTGCTTTTCGCAATTGAAGCAGGGGACTTACTTGATTCGGTTAAATACGGCAAAATAAAAGTGAGATATTCCATAATAAAATAGATTTATTGCCGATATTATGGTATACTTATAAAGATAGATTTGTGACTGGAAAAGTAATCGCATGAAGAATATGAGGTAAACCATGCTTGAAAATAAATTAGGTATTACAGATTCTACAGAATTAGCAAGAATGGAAGAAAAAATCAGTAAGCAAAAAGCGCTTGAAATGTTTGAAAGTGGCTTTTTTGAGACATTAGAACCGGGGACTTATAAAAGTCTTGCGATGATCCATCAATATCTTTTTGATGAGATTTATAATTTTGCCGGTAAATTACGAAAGGTTAATATTTCAAAAGGAAATTTTAGATTTGCTCCGTTAATGTATTTGGAAACAGCGTTACAGAGTATAGACAAAATGCCACAGTCAACTTTTGATGAAATTGTCGAAAAATATGTTGAAATGAACGTGGCTCATCCGTTCCGAGAGGGAAATGGGAGAAGTACGAGAATATGGCTTGACTTGATGTTGAAAAAAGAAATCGGCTATGTGGTTGACTGGAGCAAGGTGGATAAAGAGGATTATCTGCTTGCCATGGAGCGAAGTCCTATCAAAGATATCGAAATAAAGTTTCTTCTGAAAAATGCTCTTACGGATAATGTAAATGATCGAGAAATTTATATGAAGGGTATCGATCACAGTTATTACTATGAAGGTTATTATGTGTTTAAGATGGAAAATTTGACGGACACAAAGGATTAACTTGATTTAGCATTAGAAAAGTGGAGGAATATGGATGCAATATCGTTCAGTTAATGAAATAGCGAAAAAATGGAATGTGTCGGAAAGAAGTGTTCGAAATTACTGCGCTCAGGGGCGGGTAGACGGTGCGTTTCTTACCGGCAAGACCTGGAATATTCCCGAAAATGCAGAGAAACCGGAGCGTTCCAATAAAAAGAAAGAGCAGCCGATTACCTTACTGGATATTCTGCAGGAGCAGAAAGCAAGTAAGTATTCCGGAGGCATTTACCATAAGACACAGATTGATTTGACATATAATTCCAATCATATTGAAGGCAGCCGTCTGACCCATGATCAGACCAGATATATTTTTGAAACCAACACCATCGGTGTAGAAAAAGAAGTGCTGAATGTGGATGATGTGATTGAAACAGTAAATCACTTCCGTTGCATTGATATGATTATTGATAATGTAAAAGTGGCTTTAACAGAAAAGTTTATTAAAGAACTACATCTGATTCTGAAGAATGGAACAAGTGATTACAGAAAAGATTGTTTTGTTGTCGGTGATTACAAAAAATTACCAAATGAAGTTGGCGGCATGGGAACCGCACTTCCGGAAGAAGTTGCCGATAAAATGAAAGTGTTGCTGACAGAGTACAATGGAAAAGAAGAAAAGATTTTTGAAGATATTCTGGATTTTCATGTGAAGTTTGAACGAATCCATCCGTTCCAGGACGGCAGTGGCCGTGTAGGCAGATTGATTATGTTCAAGGAATGCCTAAAATATAATATCGTGCCGTTCATCATCGAGGACAATCTGAAGATGTTCTATTATCGTGGATTGAAAGAATGGAACAACGAAAAAGGCTATCTGACAGATACCTGCCTGATAGCACAGGACAAATATAAGACATATTTGGATTATTTTAGGATTATGTATTGAAATTGAACAAAACAATATGATGTGTGGGGTGAATACATGCTTATTTATGCAGGTACAAAAAGTGATTTTATGATTGATACAGAGAATGATCGTTTGGAAACAAAATTATATGAAAATATAAAATTAAAGATGAACCGAACGACAGGATTAAGTGAGCTGAATGCCTGGCGGAATTCATTAAAAGAAATGTATATTACATTGAATGATTCCGATATTCCAAAGGATGCAGGTGTGGCGATTGAATATAATATTCCCCAGACTTCAAAACGGGTAGATTTTCTTATTTCTGGTTATGGATTGAATGGAAAAGGAAATGTTGTTATTGTTGAATTGAAACAATGGGAGAAATTAACAGCTATAGATGGTCAGGATGCAATTGTTGAAACATATACGGGTGGAGCGAACCGAAGAGTTGTACATCCATGTTATCAAGCCTGGTCTTACGCAGCGTTAATCAGAGATTATAACGAATATGTTCAGGACAACGAAATCAGTCTTCATCCCTGTGCGTATCTTCATAATTATCCAAGAATCGTTAATGATCCATTGGATAAAGAACAATATCAGGATATTATGGAAGAGACTCCTGCATTTACTTATGGGCAAAGGGAAGCTCTTCGTACATTTATCAAAAAGCAAATAGTAACAGGTGACAAAGAGGATACACTGCTGAAAATTGAACATGGAAAAATTAAACCTTCTAAACAACTTCAAGATGCACTTTTAAATATGCTTAAAGGGAACCAAGAATTCGTTATGCTGGATGAACAGAAGGTTGTATATGAAAGTATTCTTGATTATTCTTGTCAGTGTCAAAAAGATGGAAAGAAAAGAACGATTATTGTAGAAGGCGGTCCCGGAACCGGAAAAACAGTCATTGCAATTAATCTACTGGCTGAACTCACGAATCGAATGCAATTTGTTCAATATGTTTCAAAAAATGCTGCACCGAGAACAGTATATCAATTCAAATTAAAGGGACACATGAGGAAAAACAGTGTAGATAATCTCTTTAAAGGTTCTGGAAGTTATACCGAAGCACCAAGAAATTCAGTCGGAACATTACTAGCTGATGAAGCCCACCGGCTTAATGAAAAATCCGGTATGTTCCAAAATATGGGAGAGAACCAGATAAAAGAAATCATTCATGCCGCTGCTTGTAGTGTGTTTTTTATTGATGAAAGTCAGAGGGTTACACTATCAGATATTGGAAGTGTAGCTGAAATAGAAAAGTGGGCGGCTTTGGAAAAATCAGAAATTATAAAAATGCAGCTTGTTTCTCAGTTCCGCTGTAATGGTTCTGATGGATATCTGGCATGGTTAGATCAGGCATTGGAAATCCGTGAAACAGCAAATTATGATCTTGACGGAATTGATTACGATATTCGCATCTGTGATACACCTGCAGAAATGGAAACAATTGTGCTTGAAAAGAATCGTGCCAGAAATAGAGCAAGAATTCTTGCAGGCTATTGTTGGAACTGGCCGAAGGCTACCAGAAATAATACAAATTTCCATGATATCGAGATTGGAAATTATTCCATAAGTTGGAATCTAAATGGTGGAGATGCATTTGCAATCAGTGAAGAGTCAATTCATGAAGCCGGATGTATTCATACATCGCAAGGATTAGAATTCGATTATACGGGTGTTATCATTGGTGATGATATGCGATTTGAAAATGGAAAAGTGATTACAGATTACACAAAACGTGCAAAGACCGATAATTCCTTGAAAGGAATAAAAACACTAGCGAAGAGAGATAAAGAAAAAGCAGATCAGGTTGCAGATGAAATTATAAAAAATACATACAGAACACTCATGACAAGAGGTATGAAGGGATGTTATGTATATTGCACGGATGCCGCCTTGGCGCAATATTTTAAGAAACTGTTAAAACAAAAATGATAAAGGGGTAAAAGTTTATGAAGGAAAAAACAATAGAGCGTATTCGCAAATTTACAGAAGACCGGGATTGGGATCAATTTCATAGTCCGGCAAATCTTGCAAAATCGATTGTGATTGAGGCAGCAGAGTTGTTGGAGTGTTTCCAATGGAGCGATACAGAGTATGATCTGCAGCATATAAAAGAAGAACTGGCAGATGTACTTGTTTATTCACAAAATCTTCTTGATAAATTGGAACTTGATGCAGATGAAATTGTGAATATGAAGATGAAACAGAATGAAGCAAAGTATCCGGTAGATAAAGCAAAAGGAAATGCGACGAAATATACGGAGCTGTAGTCTGATTATTATCAAAGGTGTGAATTGGAAGAAATTGGCCGTGTTGTTTTGAAGCTGGGATATTTTATTGATTAGGAAGAAGATTGCAGGCTCCGTTGAGTGTGGTGTTGTCACTGACAGGAGAAGGCTAAGAATTCTGGATTTTCTTGTAAAACAGGGCATTCCGAGACAAATCAAGGAGAAACAAAACAATGATAAAAGTGCTTTTTATTTGCCACGGCACTCTTTGAAAGCTTCGCCAAAAAGCCAGTAAAATCACGGTCCGGAGGGCATAGGCGGTTAGAAAATAACCCGAAAATAACCCACGGTATTTTGTGTAGATATTACATGTAAATATAGATGATGCTTGGGACGCAATATGATAGAATGGTTACAAGAAAAATTTGTAGGAATATAGAGATATGGAATTAAGATTATTACGCTATTTTCTGACAGTAGCAAAAGAACAGAGCTTTACAAAAGCAGCAGAACAATTGCATATTACCCAGCCAACGCTATCCAGACAAATGGCGGCATTTGAAGAGGACCTGGGAATAACATTATTTATTCGAAACGGGAAGAAAATATCGCTCACTGATGAAGGAATTTTATTAAAAAGGCGTGCCTTGGAGATTCTTAATCTTGAGGAAAGGACGCTTGAGGAACTGAAAGGAAAAGAAGAGGTTGTAGAGAGCACGATAACCATTGGATGCGGTGAATTTGCAGCAGTGGAGACATTGGCGAAGATATGTAAAACATATAAAGAAAAATATCCGCTGGTTCAGATTGTATTGCATACTGCAACAGCAGATGCAGTGTATGAGATGATGAACAAAGGACTTGTAGATATTGCATTATTCATGGAGCCGGTGGACACCGAAGGGCTGGATTATATCCGGATCACAGATTGCGATCACTGGTGTGTCGGAATGCGGCCGGATGATCCACTGGCAGAAAAAGAGTTTATAAAAAAAGAAGATCTTATTGGAAAGCCCTTGATCCTGCCGGAAAGAATGAACGTTCAAAGTGAACTTGCCAACTGGTTTGGGAAAGACTTTTCAAAATTACAGATTGCTTTTACGAGTAATCTTGGAACGAATGCCGGAGTTATGGCGGCAAATGGACTGGGGTATCCAATTTCAATTGAGGGTGCTGCAAAGTATTGGCGAGAGGATATTCTTGTACAGCGAAGAATTTCTCCTGAAATCAAGACTAGTACGGTGATTGCCTGGCGACGGAATATCCCATATTCTTTGGCAGTCCGTAAAATGATCGAGGAGATTAATGCTTTTCAGGCATAAAACAAAATTCAATATAAGCATTAGACATAATGAAGCGATAGAGCTTAAAATAGATGTGTAAGATGAATGTAAATCTTATACATCTATTTTTTTGTGAAAAATACGTATAGAAAGGGGCTTTTTATTATGAGTAAAAAATTAGTGGCATTTTTCAGTGCAAGCGGAACAACAAAAAAAGTAGCACAGATGATCGCAGAGGAAGCAAAAGCGGATTTGTTTGAGATTGAGCCGAAAGTTCCATATACAAAGCTTGATCTTGACTGGATGAATAAAAAATCCAGAAGCAGTGTGGAAATGAGTGATAAAAAATATAGACCGGCGATTATGAAAAAAGAGATGGATATGAGTTCTTATGACGAGATCCTTCTGGGATTCCCAATCTGGTGGTATGTGGCTCCGACAATCATCAATACATTTTTAGAAGCTTACGATTTCAGTGGTAAAAAGATTGTGCTTTTTGCAACATCCGGAGGAAGTGGATTTGGGAACACTGTGAAAGAATTGCAGTCATCTGCATCAGACGCAGTTATTACAGAAGGCAGACTGTTAAATTGTGGAACGAAACAGGAAATCACTGAATGGGTAAACTCTTTATAAATAACAGCGCTATGGAGGTATACAGAATATGGGAAAAATAGTACAGACAGCAGGGAGAAATACACTTGGTGAATTCGCACCGGAATTTGCACATTTTAACGATGATGTACTTTTCGGCGAAAACTGGAATAATCAGGACATCGACGTAAAAACAAGAAGCATTATTACAGTGGTTGCTCTGATGGCTTCCGGAATTACGGATTCTTCTTTAAGATATCATCTTCAAAATGCAAAAAATCATGGTGTGACACAAAAAGAGATTGCTGCAGTGATCACACATGCCGCATTCTATGCAGGTTGGCCAAAAGCATGGGCTGTTTTCAATCTTGCAAAGGAAGTGTGGGAAACAGGCGAAGGAGATTTGCCATACGAAGAGGAAGCGATGCGGGCGCATGCAAAAGAGATGGTATTTCCAATTGGTGCACCAAACGATGGCTTTGCACAGTATTTTTCGGGCAGGAGTTTTCTTGCACCGATTTCTACTTCTCAGGTTGGAATTTTCAATGTGACATTCGAACCAGGATGCAGAAATAACTGGCATATCCATCATGCAAAAAGTGGAGGCGGACAAATTCTGGTATGCGTTGCCGGAAGAGGATATTATCAGGTAGAAGGTAAAGAAGCTGTAGAAATGAAGCCAGGCGACTGCATCAATATTCCGGCAGAAGTGAAACACTGGCATGGCGCAGCACCGGATGAATGGTTTTCACATCTGGCAATAGAAGTTCCGGGCGAAAATAGTTCCAATGAATGGCTTGAACCGGTAAGTGATGGAGAATATAGAAAACTAAAATAGGAAGGTTGAAAAAACTATATTTATAAGACAATTTGAAAGTTGTAAAGTGGTGTAAAGATTAATGATCTTTGTATTGGCACCGAAAATATATTTATTTCTCCGCGGCTTTTCTTCCAGGATGGGAGAGTGCCACGGAGAATTTTTTGCGAAGAAAGAATTGCTATAGCTTTTGTAATTCCGGGAAAACCTTTATCTAAGAAAAAAATACAATATTAACATGAATATCATGAATATAATATTGGAGGCTGTGAATATTCCCAAATACTTCCCTCTCAGATTCCTGTTTTCTTTTGCAATATATTTGAAACTTATCAGGCTTGCCATGGATGCAATCAGAGTGCCGAGACCTCCAATATTGGTTCCGACAATTAAAGCCCGGTAATTATCTGTAAAGCCGGATAAAAGAAGCGCAGCGGGAACATTGCTCATAATCTGACTGGCAAGAACAGCAGTAAGTGTTTCCCTTCCTGCCATGATTCTTTCCAGAAAACTGCTGAATTGCGGAATCCTTCCAAGGTTGCCGATAAAAATAAATAATGCGATAAAGGTGGCAAGCAGGGAGTAATCCACCCTGCTTATATTTTCCCTGTTTCTTAGCAGCATATATATAAGAACCAATACAAGAGGAATCTGGTATGGAATGATACGTGCAACAGTGAGCAGGCAGATTGTAAATAAGATCAGGTAAGCGGCCAGATATTCCATGTTAAGTTCTTTTCTGTCAGAGAATCCCAAAAGAGTTTTATTTTTTTCGGAACCGCATACGTGAGGTGCTTTGGCAGCGGCTACCTGTATCCATATCAGAAGAAGGATAAGTGCTGTGGCGGAATAGGGAAGCATCAGGGTTATTAATTCTGCCGCGGACATCCCTGCTCTGGCATATAGATAAAGGTTCTGCGGATTTCCGATTGGTGTGAGCATGCTTCCGAGATTAGCAGCGATTGTCTGCATGGCTATTATTTTAAGAAGCCAGTAATTGCCCAGTTCCTTTGGCAGTTTATGCACAATGATCAGTGCAAGAGGAACAAAAGTAATCAATGCCACATCATTGGTGATCACCATTGACAGGAAGAAACATAAGAGTACCAACAGCCTGATTACACCCACAGTTCCCGATGTTCCCATCAGCAATTTTTTGGCAAGTATATCAAAAACACCAACAGCCTTCAAACCAGCTACAATTGCCATCAAACAGAAGAGGAGCCCGAGAGTCCTGAAATCGATATAAGTAAAATAAGCCTTATCCGGTCTGACCCAGAACATAGAAAGAAGCGCCAGGATCACTGCAATTGACAAAACAGTTTCTTTCTTGAAAAAAACATATAATTTTTGTAACATAATATTTCCTTTCTGGCCTGATACGACCGCGTATGAGTATATCACAGAAATATCCAAAAAAGAAGAATATTATTTTGTATTGCGGATTGCGATTACTATCTCATTCCTATATAATGAAAAGTGTTATAAACGGCGAACGATACTCCGTACAAAAACTAACAATTCATTTGTTCATACCGTATCTTTTGTATATGTCAGGCAGCCAAAGGGCTGTACTTATACAAAAAGGAGAAAAACAAAATGAACAGAGGAAATAAGGCAGAATATTCAGGAAATGAGAAGTGGCAGAAATTTAAAAAAGAATTCTGGGGAAAGAAACTGCTTGCCACTACAGAATGGGGATTGATTGATTTTGACTCACAGGGAAAAGACGACATGGTCGGAGGAGATGCCCTGTCTTATGACGAGTATCTGGATCTCCAGATGCAGTCTGGAAAAAGAGTAAGGACATACTTTGAGATATGCTATTACGATGCTGATTTCTTTTCCTTTAAAGGAAGAATTAAGCGTATTAACACGAAGAAACAGCTTCTATGTTTCGAAAGGATCTTTGTAGAGGCCTCTATGGAGACGGAGACGGTTTTTCCGGAAAGGAAGACCATGTCTGGATGTCGCTTACTGGTTTTGAAAACTACCGCGTCGGGGATTGTCTCTTTTTTGAGGCAGAGGTCTATCGATACTTAAAAACCAGTCGCGGAAAAATGATAGACTTTGGGCTTAAAGATCCAGTAGGAATCCGAAAAGTGGGAGAGTATGAAGTTCCTTCAGATGAGCAACTGCGGATTCAGGCCGCGGAGCAGATACTCTGTATGGACTTGTGTATGTTCCGGGATCACTGCGATGGATTCTGTATTACCAACCAGGAATGGAAAGAATCCATGCTCAATTTGCTTCTTGGAAGGACACGAAAATAATTTTTTATCATATTTAAGACAGCGGTGTTGACCGCTACTCCTTTTTTGCTGTGTTTCCGCATGCCGCCAACGGCAGCTGTGGTTAGCAACTTCAAAAAGGTATCTAAGGATATGAAACGACACACGCTTAGCGTGTTCGTGGATGATCCTTTGGATCCGAGGGCTGACGAGGACGATTATTTTACAATGTCGCTGTTCTGATGCCTGTCACTCCCTTCAGAGCCCCCTGCTAAGCAGTGGGCTTTTTTTCTAGTGTGCCGAGCATGGCACTAATCTTACTGGTGAAAGTCCAGTCACGGGTATTTACCGCCAAGTGTAGTGAACCACAAGTCGGTACCAGTAATGGTATGGATGAAGGAAGTGGTGTAACAAAGTTCTTGAGCCTACGTACAGAAACTTGATAAGGCGATTAGGTGGGTAAGGTTGCTAGACAAACCAAAGCCCAAAAGGTAAACGTAAACCGAAGTTGTAAATCAAGAGGTTGTGGAACGAAAGATTAGCGTCTTACCTCGGGAGACCCTACTCACATACTGAAAGGTATGGTCGAAAAAGGTTTAGAGAGGGAGTCAGATGATGTCATAGTAGGCGAAAGCCGAAGGACTGAAACGATTTATAGTACGAATCGTTATGTTTAAAATAATACATGAGCCAGAAATCGAGTGGACAGGAAAAGTAGGAACGTAACCGAGGAATACTGTTTATACTTAGAGGGGGGTTATGTATGAATTTTAGGATAAGTCAGAGGAGTAACAACAATGGAATTGATTGAAGTGATCTTGTCAAAAGAAAATCTGAACATAGCCTATAAAAAGGTAGTTGCTAATAAAGGTGCGAGTGGTGTTGATGGAGTTACTGTAGAAGAACTGGGAGATTATATAAGGGAGAACAGAGAGAAAATCGTTACATCTCTTAGAAACAGAACATATATACCGAAACCAGTCCGAAGAGTATACATTCCGAAAGACAATGGTAAGAAAAGACCATTGGGAATACCCACAGCACTTGACAGAACTATCCAGCAGGCAATAGCACAGCCTATATCTGATATTTATGAAGAGATATTCAGTGACTATAGTTATGGATTCAGAGCCGGAAGAAGTTGTCATGATGCCATTCGACAGGCATTGGAATACTTGAATGATGGGTATGAATGGGTAGTGGATATAGATATAGAACAGTTTTTCGACAAGGTAAATCACGACAAATTAATTCAGATACTAAGAGAACAAGTAAATGACAGTACCACATTAAATCTGATTCGGAAATATCTGAAAGCAGGTGTAATGGAAAACGGCTTGGAAAAAGCAACTATTACCGGTGTGCCGCAAGGGTCAGTCATATCTCCGTTACTGGCAAACATTTACCTAAACACACTGGACAGACTGTGAGAAAAGTATGGACTTACTCACGGTATTCTTGTAAGGTACGCAGATGATACGGTAATCATATGCAAGAATAAGAAAAGTGCAAATCACGCACTGAATTTATTGCAGTATATCATGGCAAAACTGGATTTAAAGCTACA
>NZ_JADPGO010000047.1:0-16026 GCF_015668165.1 Blautia sp. 1001283B150304_161114_C9
TATCTGTCATTTTCCAGATCACAGACAACAAAGCGGTCAACCAGACGTACGATACTCTGAATCAGCTGCTCCATGGAGGCATTATCTGCTGCCATCTGCAGATGCCGTGCACTCTCTACCTTTGCCTCTGTGATATCACGCAGAAAGATCATGGCATATTCTGAATCCTCTATCTCTCCACGTATGACCACATTGCGGACCCATCGCTCTTCTCCATTCAGAGTGATACGGCACTCCAAAGCCAATTCTGTTTCCAGACCCTTCAGCCTTTCTGCAATATAATCACGGTTATAAAAAGCGGATACCGCCTTCTTATCTGTTTCCACAACATAGGAATCCACAAAATGCTGTATCAGTTCATCCCATGTATGACTCTGTTCAAAGACGGTCATCAGGGACGATTCAACCTTAAAGGTATCAAAAGTATTCGCTTCCAGATTCACATAATACTCGCACAGATCTGCTTTCGTAAAAGCCCGATGGAAAGCAGCAGATTTTTGTGCCTGCATAATTTCTTTTTTCTCCGCATCAATGTTAATAAAAATCCCGGCAATTCTGCTGGCAGAACCATCCAGACGGCGTATTACTTCTGCCGATGCCCGAAACCACTGGTATTGATTATCCTTCATTCTCATACGATACTCTACCTGGTATTTTATCTGGTTCGTCTTATCCTTAATTGCCGCCTGAAGCTGCACCATTACTCTTTCTTTATCCTGTGGATGCAGAAGATCTGACCAGGATTCCAGTTTATTCGGAAAGTCCAGAGTGTCATGATAACCAAGCATTTTTCGGAATTCATGACTCCAGTTTGCATTCACAATCTCACTGTTTTTGTCACAGTCAAAATACCAGAAGCCGGAATAGATAGCCTCATTGAGCAGTGCCAGATTTACATGATCCCAGTTAATCTGTACGGACATAACCCAGATCTGTCTGCCCGCCTCATCTGTCGCATCCTCTTTACAAAGCCGTACATTATTCACTGTACCGTCTGCTGTAAGGATCTGTGCTTCCCCTGTTCCGTGAAGCTGCAAAAAACGGTCTCGATCCAGTATATCTTCCTCGCCATAAAAGAAGTTTTTCAATGAGCCTTTTGTCTGTTCCATGAAAGTATCGAATGTATGTCCCGTACTATGCAACAGCAGATTATTCACAGACAAAATAGACAGGTTTTGGTCATAAGATCCTGTCATTATACCTACCCCGCCATTATTTTCCAGTGTTTTCTGTACGGCCTGTGACATGGTCTGTGTCTGCCCCGTTACAGTCTCACCTAAAGAATATATTTTGTCTTCATAATTTTTCATTTTATAAAAATCCTCTCTCTGTCTTATGCCTTCTTTTATCTGTATACAGAAAACTTGTCCCTGCTAGTGTGCCGACAAGTTGATTCTTGAAACAATCTTGCAGGATAAATTTTTTTATTTCAAGGCGGAGGAAGGAGGCGTAGCGGTGGCTACGGCGACCGACGACAACGCGGAAATAAGAAATTTAGACGCAAGATTGTTCTAGAAATCAACTTGTTGGTACACTAGTTTTGTTACCCATTTTTGCATACAAAAAGGACACCTTCCAAAATCTGCCAGTGTCCCTACTATATTTCTTTAAAATCACACATCTATATAGTATAAAAGGTATCGGAATCTCTTCTGTTCAAACATCTTTTCCATATATTATGATGATATGGAAACAGTGGCAACCGGCTGACATGGTCAAACTTTCTGACTTTAGTCCCTTCTGGCTTTGCGTCCCTGCCTTTCAACAGGTTTGCCTTTAAAATAATTTTCAGTTTTTCCAAAAATAAAATACCATGTGGCTTTTCTTACGTCAATAATATTTTGGTGGAAAATTTACATATATTTTAACCGAATCAAGTAACTCCCCTGTGGAGGTTACGAAAAGCAATAAGCAGTGGGTGAGGACCTGCTGTTTATTTTTCTAATCTCGCGGAAAAATGCCCATTCGCCATTTCCAATATACCCTCTTTCATACCGCCTATGATAAAATCGAATCTATAAACATGGAAAGTTACTGTCCAGCTAACCCCTGAACAGTAACGGTTCCAATACACACTTTTTATTCCGTATGGTTCTTTCCGGTTTTCCACATAAACTGTTAGTAAAACTGGTATCTTTTTTCTTAAAAGCGAAATCTCTGCAACATTCCTGACAAATCAGAGGGGATACTGCAATGTATAATATGCATTGCCGGTATCCCCTCTGATTTACTCAACCATTATTCACAATTTTTTATTTCATTTTAACTTTTCTGACATTTGACCATTCGCTGAATGTTTTTGAATTATCCTCAGAAGTACGGTTCCATGCATGTAAACCAATATAATAAGTGCCTGATTTAACGTTCTTAAATGTAACAGTTACCGTATTTCCTTTTATCTTTTTTACATAATAATTCTCTCCGGAAACAGCAGGGCGCTTCTGTCCGTTAGTTATGGTAAGGGTGTCACTGAGAACCACATCATATCCCTGAGAGTTTTTGCTCTTCGTATATTTTACTGTCACTGTGGAACCTTTCACAGTTACCTTACTGATCACAGGTGTCTGTGGCGTGGTGGCACTTACATCTACTTTATGGATCTCAGACCACTGTCCAAATACTTTTTTGCCATCTTCCCCTTTAAACCATGCGTGGCACGCTACATACCAGGTTCCCTTATCCATATATGCAAACGCAGACTTCAGTTCTTCCTGATTTTTCAGAACCTTTGTATACTGTCCTGTTTTGAGCATATCCTCAGAGGTGCCGATCACATAATCATATTTCAGAGCACCCTTACACTCTTCATTCAGTACCATTTTTACAGAGTTTTTGGAAACAGATACATTCTTTATAACTGCTTTTGCAGGTCTGGTATAATTTCCGTCTGAATCTGTGATACTGCCGTCTGTACTGTAGGTATTTCCTTTGGTATCGGTTACAGTTTCATCCTTATTTACAGTTGGCTTTTTACCATCTGCATCAGGTGTCAGCTTTGTGCCATCCGGAAGTGTTACAGTTCCATCTGAGCTGATCACGATTCCTTCCGGTGTAACAAGATTTCCATTTTTATCTTTCTCAGTTCCCTCCGGGTAAGTATCCGGTATCGGAGCGACAGTTGGTACCGGCGTTACTGTTGGATTCACTGATGGTGACGGATTTACCGACGGTGATGGATTTACCGATGGTGATGGATTTACGGTCTGTATGATTGTGGTATCTGATATAGTACAGTTCTGAATTTTATCATCTGGTGTTTTTGTAATGTCACTCCAATATGTATCCGGAGCAGATTCACTGTTGGAAGTTATTTTTTTACCATTTACTGCTGTTCCTTTTGTAGAAGGAGATATAATGACAGATTCAGTATACGCTTTACCTGGCTCCGCATTTTTGTTCATAAATGAATAAGCAGAACCTCCCTCCAGATATGCTTTTGCTATTTCTACATTTCCGGTGCCCTCAACTGCATTGCCACCGTTATCACCATCTCCTCGTCCTGCAACAGCAATCAACGTTCCTGCTCCGGAAATCGTTCCGTTGTCAAGAATCACCGCTGCACCGCCAACAAAAGTAGTTGCTATGTTTCCTCCACCGTATACTGCAAGCTGGCTGCCCTTACCAACAGTAAGTGTTCCGCTGCTGATTTTCAGGGCCGGCTGTCCGCTGTAGCTTTTTCCTGTGGCAGGATCTGTTCCTGTGGCAGCTTCATCACCTTTGATATATACTTTTCCTTCCACCTTTACATTTCCGTTTGTCACAACAACGGGTGATGTATTGTGACGTGCCTGTGTTCCATTGGGAAGGAAATTAGTGTTGGAGTAAATCATGGAATTCTTTATGGTCGCTCCATCGTTCAGGATCAGTTGTCCATTAATGGAAGTACCTGTCAGGAATTTTCCGCTATAATCATCATGGTTAACAGATATTGTTCCACCATTTTCTACTTCAATCTGTCCATATATAGAAGAATCTCTCAGATTCAATGTTCCGCCATTTTCAACTTTTATCTTCACACTGCTGAGAACCTTCATATTGACCATTGTAAGGTTACATCCACCCGGTATGATCAATGTCTGAGTTGTAGCATCTCCCTCTGAAACAGCATATCCCAGTTCTCCATATGTACCGCTGGTATGAGAGCCATACCAGGCTTTAATCTCTGTCGGGACTGTTACAATATCATCTGTATTATTAAAATCAGGAATTACCCATGGATCCATATCGTACATATATTTTCCATCTGCAGTCTTGGTTGCATTGTCAAGATTCAGATGATCTGCCAGTTTTTCATTCGTACCATAAACCTTGAAAGTAAGCTCATTACTTGTTACTTTACGCCCTGATTCATCAGTTACTGTAACACTGACAGGATATGTACCGATTTTAGCAGGAGTTCCGCTGAGAGACAGAGAACTGTCATATGTGGAATACATCCCTGCCATTCCACTTTTACTGTCAATGTTTACCTTTGTATTTTTTGTGTCAATTTTTACACCTGTTTCTTTTAACTCCTTCCAGTCAGCTTCAACAGGTTCCTGCCCATCCGGAAGATCAGCTGCTTCCACAACTACATTACTGTTTTTGTTGGATGAAACAGAAGTGGATGCCCCTGAAACTGCATCGTATTTCTGCTGCCCTGTAACAGCGCTTTCGAAGTATCCTTTTAATCTGACATGAAGAGTGTTCACTCCGTTAGATGCACCGTTAATATTAGTTTCACCGGAATCAGTTGCAATAACTGTGAAATCATTTCCTTCTGCAGTTACCTTAAGATAAAGTTCTTTATATCCATCACTTTTTATTGTAATGACATTTCCAGTATGAAGTACAGTTGAATCAAATACAACACGATTATTACTGCTGTCCGGATAATATGCTTTTCTGCCATATAATGCTGTTGCAGAATCCGTTCTAGCCCATTCTTTACCATCTACAGATACTTTTGTGATTTTACTGATATAATCAGAATCATTATTTACATCAGTTAGTTGAATGATCTTGTAGTTTGTATATAAAATTTCCACCTGATCTCCTGCAAATGCCGGAGCATCTTTGGTCTGTTCAGGTTCAGTCTGTGAAGTTACTTTTTCAACAGCCCATTGCTGTCCGGTTCCTGTTACCTTTAAAGTAAGATCCTTGTATCCGTCACTGGTGATTACAATCTTATCACCCACCTTAAGTGTATCCGGAGATAGTCCAACATAACCGTCTGAGTCTTTTTTAATATATGTTGTTCCTTTAAGATCCCACGAACCAGTTACTTCATTCCACTCTGTTCCATTAACAGATATTCCTGTAATTTTCTCAACATACCTTGGGTCAAGAGAAGTTTTTAGTTTACAAACATTCGCAAAAAAGCCACTTTCATATTCTGTCGTCACCTCCGGCGGTTCTTTCGCACTTTGTGTACCCTCATCCTGAGCCGCCTGTACATTCTCTTGCTCATCCGCAAAATCCGGTGTTCCCGATCCATCACTAAAGGAATCATCATCTGCCTCCTGTGTGATTGCTGAATCCGTAGTCATTGAATCTGTAAATATGTCTGCTGCACATACCGGTACAGAAGCAATCATATTTGCCGCAATTGCCATAGACATCAGAATTGCCATTCTTTTCTTCATCTGTTTCTTTCTCCTCCTGTAATATGATATCAGGGGCAAAAGATATTTCGTCCCTGACTTGAAGCTATCTGTGTATCATCTCATTTCAGATGAAGCGAATAAAATCATCCGATTCACCCCATTTCTTCAGTGGAAATTTAAATGATCAAATCACGCAATAGTTTGCTTTGGTTAACTCTGTTGGTTAGTATATTCTAACCTGCGTGAAAATGCAAGAGAATTATTCTGCATCTGTTGAGAAAGTATCTCATAAACCAAGCAGTATCCTGTTGACAAATTTTTATCATTTCACAGCAAGATAAGACAGAATAGAGCAATTATGGCAATCCCATAAAATAATGCAGGAAATAAATCAGGTAACATCCTGCTATCAGTCTGAAAATATCATCTTCTATCTCTTTTTCGCTGCTGTTTAAAGTAATTTTGTTTCCTTCTATCTGAAGTCCCATTGTATCCGCGAGATTCTCAACCCGTTGCCTGTCATATTCTTTTTCATCCAAAAGAACAGACTTCTCATAAACCCTGAATTTTCCGGTTTCATCACATTCCAGTCTCAGATGCAGTTCAGGGAGTTTTCCGGGTTTAAAGGTTATCTCACTGTATGTCATAGATTGTCTTACTTTTGTGATCCCCTGTTTCACTGCCAGTATGATCCATTCATCCAATACAGGTCCTTTATACATAGGCTGTCCATATTGCAGATGTAATTGGGCTGCCTTGCTGATGCAGGCATTTCTGCTACGGTTATTCAGACGTTTATAAACATTGCTGCCCTCAACCGGGTAGTATTTCTTCAGTATCTTCTCTTCGGCTTTTGTCCATGGATCATTGGTTTTCCTGCTTAATCCCAGAATCATCGCTCTGTATTTGCATGCCTGAAGAGATCTTTCAGGAATGAGAGTATGCACATATCCGGCACCTTTTTCTTCATAATATCGGGAAATGATCGCATCCTCTTCCTGTGTCCATGGAAGTCTGTTATTGTCTGATCTGACATTTAAGTACTTAGCTCTGGACTGACAGGCAGTCAGAGTTCTCCCTTCCAATCGTTCTGCTGCCTTCCTGCCTTCCGCTTTGTAATATGTTCTTATAATTTCATCTTCTTCTGCAGTCCATTCTTTTCTTCCCTGTATACAAAGACCTAATTTGGCAGCTCTTTTATTACATGCCTCTTTGGATCTTCCCTCCAGTCTTTTCTGAACTTCAGCACCTTCTGTTGGATAATAGTTTCTCAGAATTTCATCTTCGCTGCTGCTCCATTTTCTGTTTGCCCCGGAATAAGTAAGTCCTAATGCAGCAGCTCTTCCTCTGCAGGATTCTGCTGATCTCTGATTTAAGCGATAACGTACCTTACTGCCCTCCGCAGCATAATACTCTCTGAGTATTTTATCCTCTGCCTCTGTCCATAATCTGACATATTTAACATCATTCTGTACAGTTGCTGAAGAGGAAATGTTTTTGGATATTTCCATTTTTGATGCTTGGATCCTGCAGCTTTTTGCAGTTCTTCCGGATAATCTTTCACAGACCTGATCTCCTTCTGCGGGATAGTACTTTCTTAATATTTCGATTTCATCGGCTGTCCATCTTTTTTTCGTATTTGCCATGTCTTACACCTGTTTTATATATTATTTCAAACTGAAATATTCACTACTTCTTACTTTTCGTAACCTTCGCAAAAGAATTCCATATGTGAGTGCAATATCTACATAGAAATTCCTGAATGTACAACATATTCATACCCTGTCTCCGTAGTATAAGTTTTTTCCTGTCCCAGTGCCGGAATAACAGATTCAGAGCTGTGCAGACTTCCACTTTTAAATACGATCATCACTTCTGCTTTCTTTTCATTAACCGGAGTTATTTCTATATTATTGATTGTGTTTTCAATCATGGCTCTGGTGATATCTTTGGGTTTTACGCAGGAATATTCCTTTGCATAGTCTAATATCCTGTCCATCTGATCTGTCAATTCTGTTTTTGAAAGAGGTTTCATGCTTTTCAATTGTTCCAGATTCGCTTTTTTCTCTGCTATCTGCTGTGTAAAAACCTTGTTTCTGCTTAAAAATTCCGCATCAGAAATGTAGCCGCCCATATTGTAATCCAGCAGTTTATCTCTCTTCTGTTCCAGTACTGTTATTTCATGCTGTATGTTGTCAATTTTTTCTTCAGTTCCTTCTGTTTTGTTAATCTCTTTCTCATAAAGTTCCAGATACTTATGCAATATACTTTTATTGCTTTGAGCCAGATTGTTATAAACATCCGATATCATCTCCAGCAGGATTTCTTCTTTTACCGGTTTTGATCTGCAGGAAACTGCGCCCTGTTTTATGCGATGACTGCATACCCAGGTCTTTGCGGCTTTTCCGCGGACAGTTCTGACTTTCAGCCAGTATGCAGCTTTATCTTCCGCACAATGTATAAGTCCGGTAAAAAGGTTGTCCTGCTTATAGGAAGTTTTTTTCAACTTGATATTTTTACTTCTTTCTTCCAGAATCCTGTTTGCATCTTCCCACAGTTTTTCATCCACAATTGCAGGGACATGGGTACCATCGTCTTTATACATCACCCATTCATCTTCAGGCAGGAATTTCTGTTTCTTAGTAAAGAGATCAACTATTTTTACTTTTCCACCAACATAGTAACCCTTATATTTAGGATTTCGGATAATATTGGCAATCACATGGCTGTCAATCTTTCCCCCTTTATAATTTCTGTATCCACATTCCCATAAAAATTGTTCCAGTGAATGGGTAGACCAGTTTCCCAGAGCATATTTTTCAAAAATAAGCTGTACCATTTTTGCCTCTTCGGGATTCAAAAACAATTTTCCGTTTCGCTTGTCCCATCCATATATATGTGAATTACCAAGAACCACACCATTCTGTATGGATCTTGCATGACCGAAACGCACACGACTTGAAAGTTTTCTGCTTTCTTCCTGTGCAATACCGGACATAATTGACAGCCTGAGTTCCGAATCCTCATCTAATGTATTGATATTGTCATTCCTAAACCAGACAGCAGTTCCACAGTCCAGAAGCTCTCTTGTATATCGTATACTGTCTAATACGTTTCGGGCAAAACGGGTGATCTCTTTAGTTATGATAAGATCAATTTTACCGGCTTTTGCATCCTGGAGCATTCTCTGGAATTCCTCTCTGTGGGTTACGGTAATACCGGAGATTCCTTCGTCTATATAACCATCCACAAGCGTCCAATTCTTTACGTCTGAAATCAGTTGTTCAAAAAAAGTCCACTGATGCTCAATAGAGGTTTTCTGTTCCTCCTTATCCGTACTGACTCGGGCATAATACGCCACATTCAGTTTCAGATCAAATATATTTTTCTGCCGGGATTTCAGTTCCTCACGTGTTGCATAAATATCCATCTTATTCCTTTCCAATCAACTGATTCGCTGGCAATATTCATCTGAACTGTCCATCTGTTCTCCATTCTTCGCGACTACTGTATTGAATGTACTCAAGGTTATAATGTCTTTCTGGATACTGCTGTGCAGTTTTTCGGAAATCTGTCCATTATCAAGCATTTTGTCGTTAATCATTGTCAGTACAACCTGTTCCAATGTCATAAGCATTCCTCCTGTTCTGTATGTTATAATGTGCAATTTGGCATAGAACTATCCAGCGGTAATATGATGAATTTCATAAAATTATTATAACTGATTCAAAGATAATTGTTTTTGAGATGAAAAAAAGCAGCTAACCTATTTTTCATAGACTAACTGCTTAAAGTACGTAAAAAACCAGAAAGATCTAACAGTTCAAAAGATTCTTTCCGGTTTTTTACACATATAAAGCGAGGGCATCGCTCAATCATCTAATTTGATGATTTTACGACACCCCCATCCCTTCAGATATATATCAGGAAGACAGTTCTATCTGCTTCATTTCTTCCAGAAAATCACGGATATAGGATACTGCCAAATCAAGGGCCTCCTGTCCAAGTTCTGCGGAAGAATCTTTCGGATCAAAAGGACCGAACCAGCCACTTGGAGCAATTTCTTTGGTATCTCTCACAAGACGTACGATACCCCCCTTGAAATTAACTGCCTGGATATAAGCCGCTTTCATATTCTCAGAAGGATCCTGTGCATTGATAGGCTTGCTGAGCTCCAGATGTACTGATTCCGGAGCAATTGCCATCATAGCTGAGGTCTCCAGAACATCACCATGGCCGCCTTCAAACTTCTTGTCCAGCTGAGCTACCAGACTCCACCAGTCTACGCTGGCACATACACCACCTTTATGATATACCTCCAGAGCTGCCCGGTCAATGGATGGAGTATTGCCGCCATGGCCATTCAGAATTACAAAACGTTTTGCGCCATGCTGCATCAGAGAGTCCATAATGCCATGCAGAACCATATACAGTCCCTCATAACCAATATTAATACTTCCCTCAAAGCTTAAGTGATAAGGACATACACCGTATGGAACAGTAGGTGCTACGATTACGTTATCTACATCCTCCACATGATCCGCCAGATAGGACGGTACCATAAAGTCCGTTCCCAACGCACCCTGTGTTCCGTGCTGCTCGGTGCTTCCCACCGGAATCACAATAATCGGATCCTTCTCAAAAGCCTCTTTTGCTTGTGCTGTAGTCATTTTTGCAAGATACATTTTAAATACGCCTCCTAACTTTTATACTGTAAAATGACGATCAATAGTCTCCTGCGGCGGAGTTTCTGTAAATTTACTTACTACAATCATTACAATAGAAGCAATGATCGTAGTTGGGAACAGTGCATGGAATCCCATAGCCAACGCCTTGACAGACGGATTCAGTGTAAAGAGCAACAGTGAAATAATACCTACTATAACCGATGCGATTGCTCCCTTCGCTGTTGCTTTCTTCCAGTAAATTCCAAACAGAATCGGCACTACAAAAATTGCCATTCCTGAAAATGCAAACAGGTTAATTTCAAAAATACTGCCTGGCTGGAATACACCAAAGCAAATTACGATGATACCGATGATTACAGTTACTACCTTGGACAACTTCATAACAGTCTCATCTGTAGCATCCTTATTGATAATCTTCTGATAAATATCACGGGTAACAGCACCGGTAGTCGTTACCAGAATACCATCGATTGTGGACATACCTGCTGCCACAATACCTGCGATGAAAATGGAAGCCAGGAAAGGATTCATGCCTCTCTGCAGAATCATAGGAATAATCTGATCTGCCTTCTCAATATTCTGAATGGAAGCAATACCATTTACACCGGCCCACTCAATCAGAGTTGCAGAGAAAAACATACCTGCAGTACCAAGAAGAATTGCTTTGAACATGGTCTTATGATCCTTCATGGCAAAGAACTTGGTAAACAGATGAGGCTGTCCCATGGTAAAGAACGACCATAGCACAATGTTGGATACATAATAAGTCCAAGGCATATAACCGTTAGCACCCGGGAAGGTCAGATAAGCCTCATTCATACTCTGAAGTGTATGGTTAATGTTAGAGAAACCTCCACCCATTACTATAGATACAATAAAAGTAACCACTGCAGTAGCAATCATCAGAGACCCCTGGATAACGTCTGTCATCATGGCACCTTTCATACCACCAGTCATACAGTAGAGAATGACAATGATACCCATTCCCACAACGCCTACCCATTCAGGCAGTCCGGTAAATACATGTACAATAACGCCTGCTCCGATAATCTGTGCACCCATCATCGGAACCAGGAAGAAGAGCATCATCACGCCCAAAACACCGCTCATATTCTTGGAGTGATAACGATCTGTCAAGTAATCAGCCATGGTCAGAAAACCATATTTATGACCAAGGGTAATCAGCTTGCGACCAATCAGAAGAGCCGGAAGAATCATACAGAACACAGCTCCAGGTACAGAAATAGCCATTCCTGCATAGCCTACACCGTAAATGGTTCCCGGTGTACCAAGAAATGTTCCCATGGAAAACTGAGTTGAGAAATATGCAATACCACTTACTACCACGCCAGCTTTTCCACTCAATACAAAGAAATCGCCAATATTATTCGTCTTACGTCCTGCGTACCAACCAATAAATGCCATAATTCCAAGATAAAGTACCAGAACTGTATAGAAAGGAATCGGTGCTGGCTGAATTACTGCTGCTCCATTCATTTATTTGTCCTCCTCATCATAAGTGTGATATTCTTTTCTCTTCATACACATGCGATAATAAACAATAATCAGCACAAATGTAATGGCAGTGTGAACAATCCATCCGAATATATAGAGTGGAACACCACCAAATGCGGGAATATACGTCTCGCTGTAGAAAAACGGGAACGGAATCATAATTAATACAAACATAATCAGAAAAATAATCAACCATGTCCGTTCGAAGTGTTTCTCAAAAAGTTTCTTCATAGCCTTTTTCCTCCTTTGCTTTCGAAAGAAAATCATGTAATATATACTATGATTTTCTTTCGATTTTTTGTTAAGTATATACTTTACTTTATATTTTCCATTATACATGCTATAATAAATTTGTAAAGTTTTTACTTATATTTTTATGAAAAAAATATAAAACATTGCATGCACCATGCAAAGAAAGGACATCGTGTAATATCTATGGATATTTTAGAGCATCTTCAAAAACTTTATCCTGCCCTGACAAAAAAGCAGAAAACAATCGCAGATTATCTAATTGCTAATCCGGAGGAAATCAGCTACATTACACTGGCACAGCTAAGCCATCAGACCGGTACCTCCGAGCTGACTTTGCTTCGTTTTTGTCAAAAACTGGGGTACTCCAACTTTCTGGACTTAAAGGAGCAGTTTCGGGACTATACCCAAAAAATGATTAAGCAGGCCTCCTCTTCTTCCTTTTTTCTGCCAGAGCGTACCTCAGGCGAAGACACCGAGCGGGAACAAATGCTTCATGAAATCTGCAATACAGAGGCCGCAGTTTTCTCTGATTTTATTACCAACATCAATCTGGAATCTGTCATAAAGGCTTCTGATGAAATCCGGAAAAGCACCCGTATCTACATCTTTGCCCATGATATTTCTCTGGTTCCCGGCAAATTTTTACAGAGCCGTTTGGAAATTCTGTACTTGAATTCTGCGTTGATTGATTTATCGGATCTGGAAGTCACCCAGAAGATTATCCAACAGCTGACGGATGGTGACCTGGTAATCTTTTTCTCTTTCCCCCGCTATTATTTTCCGATTGGAAATATTGCTAAAAAAGCAGCTAAATCAGGGGTACCGATTCTGACCATCACAGACAGTGATACTTCACCGGCAGCTGCGCACAGCACACTATTGCTTCTCTGTCCCACATCTACGAAGCTGTTTTATAACTCTATGACTGCACCTATGGCTATGCTCAATATTCTGGCATCCTGTCTTGTCATCGATAGTGTATCACCATCTGAACGGCAGATTTTTATCGACACTTTGCCATCCTGATTTTTAGCCCAAAAACAAAACCGGATATACAGGTTTCCAACAGAAAGCCATATATCCGGTTTCGTTTTTATTCTCTTTTTACTTCTCATAGGTGCCTTTTCGAATCACCTCTCCATGCTTCATAAAGATCTTTCCCCTGGCTACATAAGTATCCAGCGTCAGATCCTGATCAAACAGCAACAGATCCGCATCGGCCCCCTCTGCCACAGTTCCCTTGATTCCCAGTAAATCCAGCCCCTCTGCAACCTGACAGGTCATATAAGGCAGTGCTTCCTCCAGAGTCATTCCCAGAACCTGTACCATATATTTCAACTCTTTATAAAGTGCATCCACACCAGATACACCTATCTCCAGAAGGCTGCCGTCCTCAGCATAATTAGACCAGCTTCCGTGTCCGTCAGAGCTCATTGTGATATGCTCTGTGGGCAGTCCCCGCTTTTTAGCCTCCAGAACACATTCTCCCGGTGAAGTGTGCATACCGCAGGTCAGATCAATATAACCTCCCCGCTTCAGAAATTCGTAGCCCTCTTCCAGCAACTTTTCATTCCGGTTGACATGAGTGGGACGGAAAATCCGTACAGGAACAGAACTCACCTCCAATGCCCGGAATACCGGCGCAAGACCATCTTTGTCATCTCCCATGTGAAGCACCACAATGCCTGGCTTTCCACTGAGCATTCCCGCCACACGAGCTTTACTTGCAATCTGAACCAACTGATCACCAGTCACATTAGGTGCCCGGTGATCAGATATCGCCAGCTTCACACCCAAAATCTCATTCACGAATACGATGTCCCTGTCTGTTTCACCTGTGATAGTCGGGCTGGGATATCCGTAAGCACCTGTGAGCATATAAGCACTCACGCCCTCCTCACAGAGTACCCGGGTCTTCGCATAAAGATTGTCCACACTCCTGGTGATACCATCCGTACCCAGAAGTCCCACCACTGTTGTGATACCGTTCTCTACCAGCTCCGACATCTGTAATTCCGGTGTCCGCGTATGAAAACTTCCCTCTCCACCGCCTCCGGTGATATGTACATGTTGATCTAAAAATCCGGGAGTAAGAATCTTGCCCTCTGCATCCAGCACCTCGCACTCCACAGGCAATTCTCTGATGGAATCCTGTATACATTCAATCTTTCCCCCGCAAATCAAAAGATCCTTTTTACCGAGATATTCTGGTGCGTAAATCTCTGCATTCTTTACCAATAACATAACTGTTCCCCTTTTTCCCGTAGCTGTTCATTACGCAGATACTCCAAACTATCATGAACAGTTACTCTTCTTTTTTCGTTTCTACTCAAAGTATATACGATGGAATCCGTTTTGTCTATGAAAGTTCTGAATAATTAGCTATATATCTCCACCATCAAGGTACATCCGATATGAATGTTTGTCCCATTGGCAGCTTTCCTGAAGAAGTAATTTCTAATCGGTTGTCATATACCGCCACCTGTATCGTACCATAATGAATTATCAAAAATAAAATCTAAGGTGGACAGATTACTTTGTCTATTGTAATATATGCTGTATGGAATTTTACGAGGAGGATTTATCATGGAAGAAAAAATACTTAATTTTATTCTGGAATGTGCAGAAGTCCAGAAATTGGTTCCATTCTCACTTATCGAAGAAGAATTTAATCTTATTCTGGACGAAGCCTTAAAGTCTGTCATTACGGATGCTCTCTGGGATAATGATACTATTTCTGACGTAACTATAGGAACTGATGGTTTTACTGTCACATTTTTCGAGAATTAATCGTAAATATCAAACTAATCAACTGATGACACGAACACAGCCAGAAGCATAAACAAAGTATCTGATAAGCAGACATGATCTAATACCCCCTTATCAGATACTTTTTTATGTTCCATATCTTGCCTGCAATTTACGACCGTCTATAGCAATCCTCGTAAATAATGCATTTAAGACAGTTCAGCAGAGTGCGAAAGACAAGGAAGATATCTGTAGGCGTGCTGACGCAAGGCAAAAATATCTGACGCAGATTTCACACTCTGATGGACTGGATTAAGATGCATTATTTTAGAGGATTGCTATAGTCATATTTCTCAAGCCCCAGATTCTCAAAACAATATCTGGGCTTTCCAACACTCTTCCTGCCATATTCGATTGCCTCAGCCGGGCAATAACAAATGCAGGCCATACAGTGCGTACAATGCTTTCCCCATACAGGCTTTTTATTTTTTAGTGTTATGTTGTTTAACGGACAGAATTTTTTACATTTGCCACAGCCGGTACATGTCTGATCCGCCCGGAATGCATTTGCCTTTACAAATGCCGCATAGAAGATATCATTCACCAGACCACTCTCAAAAGAAGCACCCAGGCCACTTTTTGACAGAAGCTTCTCTCCATGTTTGATCGCCAACACAGCTTTAGCAATATCAGGACCTGCTGCCGCAACGATCTTCTTTGCTTTCTCCACATCAGGAGCATTAAACATGGCAATGTAATTCTCCGGCATAATGATCTGTGCCGTCCCCATATGCTTTAATCCTTTTTTCTCACTCAATTTTCGATTGTATATATCTGCGCCACCAATACCGCTTCCGCAGCTCATCACATACCAGACATTCTTCGCCCCGACAAATTCTGTCTGTCCGATCCAGTCAGAAACCACACGCGGGATCCTCCATGCATAAGTCGGTACCACCACTACCAGATTCTCTCCTGTCTTAACAGTTCCGGTATCACCCGATTTAATCTGTTCGTTCATACAGAGCAGTTTTTCCTGCAAGCTGCCGGCAATCCTCTCTGCTACATATTTACTGTTTCCCGTTCCTGAAAAATAAACAACCATGTCATTTCCTCCTCGCGTCGTTTTATCCTAATAAAAAGATATCACATTCGTTCCGTTTTCTCAATATCCGCGGAAGCCCTGCTCCAGTATCATTGATCTGTTTTCCATCAAACTCACCATATACAGAAAGTCA
>NZ_JADPGO010000048.1:0-15241 GCF_015668165.1 Blautia sp. 1001283B150304_161114_C9
TCTTTAAACGGACCGATTACTCCAAACAGCTGGACACCATTGTACATATAAATCACGTGATAAATTACAACAATGCAGACCGTGATCCAGCGAATATTATCCAGATATACTCTTCTTGTGTTATCCATACTTTTCCCACCTTTGCAATTATTTTTAACATATTTTAGCATAAAAAGGGTGGTCTTACGACCACCTTTCCTTAACATTTTCTACTGATTTTTGTTAAAAATCATTGCATTATGCATACTTTATTAAGATCGTCAAGTGTATCACTTATATCTCGTAAATCACCATCTGCTCCACGAACAGAAACACCAACACTTTTAAGTGCTGCCTCTGCATCTGACATCTCAGCATCTGTAGTAAGTCCATCCTTACTACGGGATATTCTTGAGAAGATTGTCTTAAAGGCATTACCAATCTGAGAACCAGATACTCTGGTCTTTTCTGCTGTTGTTGATACCAATGCCGCATACTTTTCAAAACTCATACCTGCTTCATTTACAACTGAACCAGACGTTGCAATTGACTGAGAGAATGTGCCACAACCTTTTGAGAAATCTAAAGCAATCTCATCAGGTACTCTTTTCTGAGTGCGTCAGGAACCTTTTCTGACCTCAAAAATAATTATGCTTGTTATTATCATATTCACTTTCTATAAAAAGAAATACTATTTAATTTCTTCTTTGTCAGGATTATTTTTTCTGTTTTCAGTGCTGTTTTTTTCACACGTTACTGTTCACTCCGTTCACAGTAACGTAGCCAAAATTCATTCCAGATTGCCTGCGGCAATGGAATTTTGGCTTGTATGTCTCGGGATTTTGGCATATTCATGCCAAAACACCTCGCGGGACAGTGGTGTGTGAACAGTAACTTTCACACTCAGTAATAACTTCCTTAATCCTTCCACTATGCAAACGTCTTACTATTTTTAATTCTTGTACTTCATACATGGTTGCAACATATAAATAGTCCCCATCTTTATCTAATTTTATCCCAATTAAAATATTATCTTTATAACACTTAATTAATTCAAAAGAACTATTTTCCTTTTCGTTTGGATTAACTCCCGAGGGCTTTCATACTGCTCATATTAAATTGTGATCATTCTACGTTCTCAAACATCTCCGCTAATGTCATGGAGATTTTCGGAAAGTCTTTCAATGTCACCACTGTATCTGCATTATAATGTTCTTCTTCTGAATCATCCTGAAGAATGTAACTGTATTTCAAATCATATTTACCATTTTCCAGATAGTAGATTTCTACAGCCCGCTCTCTTGGTGAAATGATCCAGTATTCCTCAACTCCTGCATTCTGGTAAAGATCCTTTTTGACAGTCTTATCTCTCAATGCAGTCGCAGGACTAAGAGTTTCCACAATAAATCTGGGTGTACCAGTATAGGAACCACCTTTCAAGTGCTTACGGTCACATATAATCATCACATCTGGTATCACATAATCATTATTCTCCTGTGCATGATATTTATAATCCAGATTCTCCATGAAAGCCAAGCACAATGTTCCTTTTAATCCACTTTTTATAATGGAATAAATATTACCATCTACAATCCCATGCTGATAATTTGGTGACGGTGACATATCATAAATCACACCATTGATCTTCTCTTCTTTTCTATATTCCTCTTCAAGTAATGGCATATTCACTCACCTCCTACAATTCCATACTATATCTTAGTAGTCAATCTCATCAAACAGATCTTCAAAGGTTATCTTAATATTGGGAAAATGAACCAATCTTAATTCATCCTTGTTTTCTTCGCTAATAGTTTTCCAGAGATAATATTTGGGAATATCATTCTCATCATAGTCCAGTTCATAAATCTCTATTGTTTTTGTACGCCAATCAACAATCCAATATTCCTCTATCTCCTGTTGCGCATATAATTCCATCTTTTCTGTACGATCATATTTTTCGGTTGATGGAGATAAAACTTCCATAACAAAGCGTGGGGCATCTGTAAATGTATTCCCTCTCCTGGATTTAGTACGACAGTTTATAGAGGCATCAGGAATGACTATCTTATTATTTCCCTCAGCATCTTTAAAACGGTACTGTACATTATTGGAATAAACATAACAAGTGCTGTTTTTTAACTGATATCTGACCGCAGCCACAAAATTGACAATAACTGATGAATGTTCTGGTGTAGCACCTGCCATATCTGTAATCTTTAAATTCCAATCCATTCTATATGCTCCCTTCGATGAAAATAAAGCTTTTTATATTGTCAAGTCTATCATCATTTTGTCTATATCTGTATACGATTTTCCTAGAGAAGGATTCTGTTTCATCTGTTGTACTTCATTAATTGCAGATATAGTCTCACTGTTTGGTATTTCTCTGGTAACTTCTCTTGAATAAATCTCCCTATGTTCTTTATTCAAAATTATCATTTAGCAAGCTCCTTATATGCTTCCATATTCTGTTTAATTAATCGTTCCGAAATTGCTGTCACATCTTCTACGTCTGCTATTTTCTGTGCTTCTGCCAGATTTTTATAATCCTCGTATACGAAATCTGCATTCATATATTCTTTTGCACGTTTTGTCATATTATCACTCATAATTCCATACTTCCGAAATCAATCACAAAATCTTCATAGATTCCCACTTTAACAAAATCCTGTAAGGTATAATCATTAACACTTTCATCACCGGTAAAATTATATACTATAACACGATTCTTCTCAGGATCAACAATCCAATATTCCTTAACACCTGCGGAACGATATTTCAGAAGCTTCAACAGGTAGTCCATTTTCTTACTTGCAGGTGACACAATCTCAATAATCCAATCAGGTGCGCCCTTACATCCTCTATCATCAAGCTTATCTGGATCACAAATTACAGAAATATCTGGCTCTACATAGGTATTACTTCTTTCATCCAGGTAAACAGCAAATGGTGCAGCATAGACCTCGCATTTTCCTTTATGTTCTTCAATATAACGATCAATAATACTGACAAGTCTTGTTGAGATACGCTGATGCTTTCGGCTTGGTGGTGCCATCATATACATACGACCATCAATCAGTTCTGCTCTTTCTCCATCTGGTAAAGCATATATATCATCTATAGTATAAGCTTCTTCTTTCAATAATGGCATGTTATCACCTCCAAGTGAGCTTAGCTATAAATATATTATAATATAGATTATGCCTATTCAGCAACCTGTTTTTTGATTCTGACAAAACTGACAAAACTATATCACTTCCTGGTTCCACTCCACACCATTTGTATCTGTCCATGTGTCTTTTCCATCATAAATATAGACAGTATTAGTACAATCCATGTAACGGCCATCCACTAACTTATAAACAGTAGTTGTTTCTCCCCGCAGATTTATAATTTCAACTACATCCTCTCCGGGATAATCTTCATTTTCTAAACTGGATTCAGTATCCTCGTCTTCAATTTCTTCTGAAAAATCCTCTTGATTTTCATTGTCATCTGCATCCGAGTCAACCGCTTCTGTTGGTTGGTCTTCCACTATATTTTCTTCATTTTCCGGAAGCTGCACAACATCAATAATTGCTTCAATAGTTTCTACCGGTGAATCACTCTAGGGATATCCAGACATATCTCCGCCTGCTGACGCAAGCAATTCATACCAAGAGCGATTGCTGCAAAAATGCCATAAGAACGAGAGCTTTTATCCTTTGCTCCGGCAATAATAATCAAAACCAGAGATACTATGGACAATAAAACAACTATCACTGTCGAAAAAATATGCATCTTAATGCCTACCTGCAGGAGTCTGTTTTTCTTACCCTGAATGCCTATACATACCATCATTGCACACACCAGAGTACATACATTGTACAGACTGCTTAGCTGATTCCATAACTGATGCGATGGTGCATTCGATGCACTAAGGTCACTTACCGCAATAATTCGATAAATTCTTTTTCTTTATCATATGGCATTTTCCTCACAAAACCACTTCAGATAATCGTCCAAAAGATTCTTATCTGTTTCATAGCTGCACTTACCATTGCTCTGATCCAGTTCTGGAACAAATGCCGGATCATTTCGGAGCTGATGCAATACATAATGCTCAAGGCATCCTAGACAATATACATTCCAAAAACTTTCTCTTACCAGATTTTCTACTTTCTGATGTTCTTCCTTTTTCTCTAAACGAATCATAATATTACTTTTTTCCCATTTTTTAGTCTCCTTTCGAATGATTGTAAACAAAAAACCGATAATCCTGAATATTTCTTAACTATCAGTATTAACGACTCTGCGTCTTACGCGTCTGGCTCTCATATTTTTTGTTCTGCAATTTTCATTTCTTCTACAATTTTGTTCAGCATATGTTCAAACTGACCTTTTACTTTCGCTTTATCTGCTGCCCCATCATATACACTATAATAGAAAAACATATTTGCATAAAATTTAACTGCTTTCTCTTCTGGATTTTTTATTTCCATATTTTTGAACAGATCCTTCACGTATTCTGCCGGTCTGGATACCAGATATTGCTGATATAAATTCTGCATCTCTTCACTACGAAACTGCTCTATTGTCAGCATCTCACCCTGTTAAAACACAACTTTTCCAAACGAAGTTAAATGTTCACTATATAAAATCAACTTTACCCAAACAGACCCAGGTAATTACAAGTCTATGCTGGAAGTATATGGATCAGATTCCCCTTTAAGCAAAAAAGCAGCAAACCTTTTTCAAGATTTACTGCTTATATACTGCTGTGATGGGCTGCTGATATTTATATCGATTCCATAAAATACTGCAATCAATCCAGTGCATTTATTATCTTCAAAAGAAAGTTACACATCCAACAGTTCAATCAACTTATCAAGAAATGCCTCTTCCCCTAATGTATTAATTTTGAAAAACACAGCCTGGCTTCCTCCTGCCGTAATTGCAGAAAGTTGAACAGGATCTTCACCGTTTTGAAAAAGTGTAATATTGAGACTCACTCTGTTTCCTCCAGCATAGCTGTAACGTTCAAAAATACGAACACTGCAACGCGCAGTCCCACTTTGAAAATCACTGGCATCTTCTAAAGTTGCTGATATACTGCTATTTAATATTCCGTTTTCGATATTTGAAAGTAACTGATCGAAATCTTCATTTATGCTTCTTTCTATTTTTGCCATACACAAACCTTCCTTTTAAACTTAAATTCGATATATCCTATCACCCATATTCCATATTCTCATGATTCCAAAAAGAGGATCACTTCCTTCTTGCCATATATACCCCTGAAAAGTTGTGTCGTATCCACAATATCCCTCTGTAACGATTTCAAACTCTGCATTAGGGTATTGCTTTTTAAATTCCTCAAATGACATTTCTTTTCCAGAAAAGGATTTCACGCCCTCGAACCCATATGGAGTGTTAAACACCATAATATCGCACTCCTCTTTATCAATCTTTGTGAAGTGAATTAAAAACTTTATCCTCACACGACTGAAGTCGCGTGCTTCCAGACGCTTTAGGCGTCAGACTGAATATCGGCGGATACGCCTGTAACTTAGATGCGCAGTTATGCGCATTTCCCATACCAGATATGGCAGGTTCCTACATTACAGGTAGTCCGCTGTATATCTGCCTGTATCTATGCTACTTTTAAGAGTTCCATTTCTGAATGGAGTTTCCTCAGATCTGCATAGACGCATGAGGTTCTACGCTTTACAGGAGGGACTTTTGCCTCCAGTAAAGACCTTTCCGTTGCCGGAAGGGGTTTTAAAAGTTCCCTTATAAAATATCTAGCTCCTATATTATAGGCTGCTGACAGGTCACAATTATATCGTTTTCCTGTCTAAAAAGTACAGAGGCTGTGATTTTCCCGGTCACGTGTTACCGCCCCGGAACCATCATAAGCCAGTCTGCTGGTATTCCATGCACAAATCCGGGATATCCGCATCCCTTTCCTGTGTGCCTGATGTTCACAGCGTCTTTGGATATCCCGCTTTCTCCACAGGTGCAGTTTCTATTTTTTCTTTCCCGATATCTTCCCCTGCATCTCCAGATACTCGAACACGATCACATCTGCATGGTTTTCTTCCGCATATCTTACAATCGCACCTGCAGTCTTTTTGCCAAGTTCTGTGTTCAGACGTTTCGTATATGCCCATCTTCCCTGTGTCTGCGCAGAGCCATGTTCCCTCTGGAATCTGCGGATCCGTCCCAATGTACGGTACATCCGGTCTTTTTCACTGGGATAATCTATGAATCTTCTTCCCAGGACAGTTCCGTCTGCCCGCATGATGGTACAGACTGCATCGGTATTGATCCCTAAGTCCACACTGCAGATAATCTGTTCTTTCACAGGTGTTTTGGTAAGTGTTACTTCTTCTGTATAGGAAAAACGCAAAAAGTACTTCTGGTGTCTCTTTTCCAGAGTTGGAGCAGATGCCTTTTTCCCCGACCAGTATTTTCTCAGATATTCCATATCTGTATGCTCCAGACGTACACAGAACCATATCCAGTCATGACCGTCATAGAGTTTCAGGTATGCTTCGTCTTTCCCTTCCGCTCCCTCACGGTACATGACATCACGGTAGAAGACCGGCATGGCGTGGTTTTCATATACAAGCCTTGGTTTCCCACTCTTTCCGTCTGTCTTTTCCCACAGATCCAGCCGTGTTTTATAAGAGGATACTGTCCCCAGTGCATGCTGAATGGCAGATCTGCGCAGATAGGAAGGCATCTTTGGGAACCGGATATCAAAATCAAAACAGGCATGGTTTTTCTTCGTAGTATGTACCAGATGTTCTGCAGCATTAAAACGCCTCTTTGCATCCGGGATTTCTGCTAATTCTTCCCATACCTGCACATAGATCCCAATCAGATAGCTGACAGCAGAACGGTAGATCTCCAGTGTCTGGCGGATCGGGATATTCTGTTTTCGTAATTCTACACCATAACTGGATATTATCTGCATTTTTATTTCTCCCTGATAACTCTTTTCTCAGATTCTGTTGTTTTTTCTATTACCCATGGCTATATTTTAGCACATATAGCGCTAAAAATAAACATATGTTTTCCTTTGGGTAAAAAATTTGCGCGTCTAACTCATCACTACTACTTTTACTTTTTTGCGGATCTTTCCAGATTTCACTGTGATATAGGCTGTTCCCTTTTTCTTTCCAGTGATCACACCACTGGAACTTACCGTTGCGATCTTCTTATTCGAAAAACTGTAGGTAACCTTCTCCTGGGAAGTAATCGGGCTGATGACTGGTTTCAACGTAAGTTTTTTATTCCTTGCAACGGTCACGCTGGATTTCAGTCCGGTGATTTTTGTTGTTCTTACCGTTGTTTTCTGCACAGTAACGGAAATGACCTGTTTCTTGCCACTGGCCAGTGTAATGGTCACTTTGATTATTATTTGAATTCCAGCCCTCAGCCTTTTCATTGACAGAGGGCTATTTGGGGCTTAACAATTATTGAGCATCCCTTAACTGATCTACAATGCTGCATTTCGCTGCGTTATCATACATCATGCAAGGAATCAGCCACCCAAGCAGAAGAAATACCGGAATTGTCAGCAGGACAGGCAGAACGGTGAACCGATACTCAAAGAACCAGAACATACTGCCCAGCATTTTCCCCGCAAGAGGTCCCACCGCCAGTGAAAGCACAAAGGCCACCGATACGGAAGACATTGCGTAAAACAACCCCTCGTAGATCAGCATGGTTTTGAGCTGTCGGGGCGTCATTCCTACAGCCTGAAGCACAGCAAATTCCCGGCGGCGGGAAAGAATACCGGTCATCATGGCGTTGAAGAAATTTAAGAGTCCCACCAGCCCAATGATAGCACAAAGGATACCACCGATCAGAAGGAACATCTGCCGGAACTGAGCAAACTCAGAGCGAACCGTGGCTTTGCTTTCATACATCAAGGGCGAAAACTCACCGGCCGTGAGCTTTGACAGATATTGCTCTGCTTCGGCCTCGTCAACTTCGTCCGCTGTGTCGAACAGGTAGAGCATCGGAATGGCTGCACCACCGCTGTCCCTCTGTGCGGTGTCCACAGACAAAACTGCATCATAGCCAACGCCGCTATAACGATAACTCATGGAATTCGGAAGTTCTACCAAGGCGCAGACCGTGTACTCTACATCTCTGGCTCCATACAGTTTTTTCTGACGGTACTCCTCCGGTGTATCTTCGGTGCGGAGTTCTCCGGTGCGGCTGTCGATATATTTCACATCATCCGCATAGGTAGCCGTGATCGTGTCTCCCACCTTGGGGTAGTATTCAGGATTGAGCAGATTACCGTAGTCATCTAAGGAAACCGCAATGGCAATGGCGTTATTGTCCGGCTCCAGCAAAGGAGAAATATCTCCGTCGAGCACTTGCAGCTTGTCAAACAGACTGTTATCCAGAGCCTCGATTCTGGTATCTCCCATCACCATATTGCCCCGGTGCTCCATGCGGCTCATATGGCTGTCCAACTGCTCGGCGCTTTCGTACCTTGCATAGTCCTGCCGCAGAGCATCCTCCGTCATCCACAGATATGCGGGTTTTCGCACAGCATATCCCGTGCCGGAAAGACTGGCCTTTGTGTTTGCTGCGATCTCTCCGATCTGTTCTGGCGTGATGAATTCATCTGCTGGGTTATAACGAAAATAGTCGGGAGTGCTGACGATAAAATCGGCGCAGGTCATGGAGGATACATACTTCTCCATGCTGAAGCCGCCCACAAAGGCACACAGCGCATTGAACAGTGTCACCGACAGTGCCAGAGACAACACCACCAGTACCGTCTTTTTCTTGTTTCGTCCCAGATTGGCAAAGGCCATCTGATGAAGCTTTGCTCCTCGGATGCTGCGCCGTTTTTTCTTGGTCTGCATCACATCCGTATATTTGGTAGCCTCCACCGGAGAGACCTTGGCTGCCATTTTTCCGGGCTTGGAACAGGACAAAAGCACCGTCAACAAGGCGAACAGCATAGAACCAAGGAAGATCACAGGCGAAGTGCTGATGGTGGTGATGCCTGTATTCAACTGGATGGAGTGCAAGACAACAGGCACCAAAACAGCGCCGATGCCGTAGCCCAGCAGCAGCCCCGCCGGAATGCCGATCAGACAAAGCAGAAGTGCCTGCTGGCGAATGATGCGTTTGAGCTGCCGGGGCGTTGTGCCAATGGTTTTCAGAAGTCCGTAAAACCGGATGTCCCCTGCAACAGAGATCTGAAAAATGTTATAGATGATAAGATACCCCGTGAAAATCACCAGCAGCAAAAAAGCTGCTATGGCGATCATCAGCTCTGGATCGAGCTGCGACTCCAGCTGGGATGAGGTATATCCCCAGTTGACGCCGATCCGGACGCTGTTGGGATCAGTATAGCTGTCCCATGTGTAGCCAAGATCGGTATCCACCTGCTCCATCTGCCCTTGAATGTTTGTGCCGGAGGTCAGCATGACATTCAAATCGGTGCGGAAAGGCTGTAAACCTGTTTTCACTGCCTGCGCTTCGATGTCATCTGCGTAATCACGGCTGATGTTGATGTAGTGAACAGGCATTAGTTCATCATATTCCCAATAGCCCACCAGCGTAAAGGTATCTGTTACAGTAAAGGCGGTTTGATCCTTGTCCGTGATGGAATAGGAAACCGTGACCTCGGCGCCCAGCTCCGGCGTTACGCCAAGCAGCTGCAACGCTGCCGTATCCATGGCTACTTCTTTGCCGCTTTCGGGCATCCGCCCGGTAGTAGGGGTGGCATAGCTCCATTTGGTGCAGTTGGCATCCATGTAGCTGATCTCTGCAGGCGTTTTGGAAAAGACACCATCCACAGTAATGCCGATCACCTTCCGTGCCCCCGCAGCCTTCACCTTTGGATGAGCAGCGATACGTTCCGCCTGCTCGGGGGAAACATCTTTAAAGGTACCGTGTGCATAGCCACCTACCTGCCGAAACTGGTAGGTTTCATAACTGGCGTTCAACGACAAGACAATGGTGAACATGGACGTAAATAGCATCGTTGTCAGCGCAATGGCAAAAATGGCGATCAGATTGCGGCGGCGGTTCGCATAAAGGGATTTTAAGCTGAGCTTTCGAATACATTTTCTGTTTTTGACATTCATCGTAGCCACCTCCCGTTAGTTCTGGGAGACGATCCGACCATCTTCGATACGGATAATGCGGTCTGCCATCTGCGCAATTTCTTCGTTGTGAGTGATCATTACGATTGTCTGGGCGAACTTTTGACTGGTGACTTTCAAAAGGCTCAATACATCCTGGCTGGTTTTGGAATCCAGATTGCCGGTGGGTTCATCTGCCAGAATGATAGCGGGTGCTGCCGCCAGCGCACGGGCAATGGCTACTCGCTGCTGTTGACCGCCTGAGAGCTGATTGGGCAGGGCATCCAGACGGTCGCTCAGTCCAAGCGTCTGCACGATCTGCTGCACAAAAGCCTTGTTTACCTTTCCGCCATCCAGTTCAGTGGGTAGAATGATATTTTCATATACATTCAGCACCGGAACAAGATTGTAGCTCTGAAATACAAAGCCGATTTTCCTGCGGCGGAAGATGGTCAGCGCTTCCTCCTTCAGGGAGAAAATATCCTGTCCGTCCACTATGACCGTGCCGCTTGTAGGGCGATCCAGCCCGCCCAGCATATGCAACAGCGTGGATTTTCCGGATCCGGATGTGCCGACAATTGCAACAAACTCTCCCTTCTTCACACTTAAATCAACTCCATCCAACGCATGAACTGCGTTATTACCGGAGCCATAAATCTTTTTCAGGTCTTTTGCCTGTAAAACCTCCATAAACGAGTACCTCCATGAAAAAATCTGTATGTATGAAAGGAAATGATCCTTTGATACATACAGATTATCGCATAGGATTCTTTCCACATTCTTTCCGGCAGAAAATGAAATCTAACAGTTTTGATAGAATTGTTGTTATTTCGGCAGAAATATGGAAAACGTACTTCCTTTTCCCGAAACGGAAGCAACCTTGATATAACCGCTCTCACCGGATATAATCTGTCGGGCAAGGTATAAGCCGATGCCAACCCCTTCTTGTTCCTGAACAGCATTTGAACGATAAAAACGGGAAAATATCTTTGCCTGCTCGTTTTCCGGGATACCTGAACCGGTATCCGATATATCGATCCTTGTAAACATTTCGTAACTTACGGTAGAAATCGTGATTATTCCATGCTCCGTATATTTGATGGCATTGTCTACAATATTAGCCAGTGCTTCCGCTGTCCATTTGAAGTCAAATGTAGCGGAAATATCTGTATCGTACAGATATATGGATAATCCTTTTCCAGAAGCCTTGGCGGCATATTGTTCTACTACGCTTTCAAGCAGCGGCTGAAGTGATGCTTGCTGAGGGGAAAGTGAAATAATCCCATTTTCCAGTCTGGAAAGTTTTACGAGAGAATCAATCAGAAATCGTAGCTTTTCCGATTGTTTGTACAGTGCCTCCACGTTTTCCTTTGCCGATGCAGGCAGAGTTTCCTCCATCAAAAGCTCGCTGTATAACAGCAGGTTTGCAATCGGCGTTTTCGTCTGGTGGGAAATGTCCGCAATCAAGGATTTGATTTTGTCTTTTTCCTGTGCCATATTTCGAGAAGATGCTTCTGCGGCAGAAAGATAGTGTGCAAACTTTGTTTCCAAAGCAGACAGCTGGCTTTCATCAAAAGCGATTTCAGAAAAAGAACCGGTCATGGCAGCGTCCAGCATCCTTTCGATTTCTTCCATCGTTTTTCTGACCTTTCTCCGCTCCCATAATACAACAGCTGCCGCCGCCAGAGAACACAGCAGTATGATCACAATGCCGGTTTTATTCATCTTTTGTCACCCAGCTATAACCGATTCCATAGACGGTTTTAATGTATTTCTGTGCCCCAAGCTTATCCCTCAGACGCTTGATCGTAACAGACAAAGCATTTTCATCCACATATTCAGCACCATCTGTCCAGATCCTGTCTACAAGGTCTCCACGGGTCATGGTTCGACCACGATTTTCAACAAGCAGACGCAGTAATTTTTGTTCTGTTTTACTCAATTCCACTTTTGAATCTCCCACATAAAAGGTCATTGCTTCAAAGTCAAAGTGAAAAAGATCAATATGGATCGGTGCATTTTTATGGCTTGACGTTTGCTTTCGCAGTTGGGTATTCACCCTTGCCCGCAAAACCGAAAGAGAAAAGGGCTTGGTAATGTAATCATCAGCGCCCCTCTCCAGTCCGTCCACGATGTCCAGATCGGTATCATTGGCAGTCAGCAGAATAACAGGAATCCCGGGTGTGGTTTCCTTGACCTCCCGTAGCAATTCAAGCCCACTGCCATCCGGCAGATTGATATCTAACAGGATCAGGGATACACCGCCGCAAAGCAGCTGCTCCTTCGCCGTTTTCAGGTCTTTGCAGGAAATAACCTTCCGATCATCTACTTTCAGTGCTTTGCATAAACCTTGATTCAAACCAATATCATCTTCAACAATCAATAATTGCTCCATATATCTCACTCCCTCGTTACTCAAAGGTATTCGGCAAAGATAATAAAAAGACACAAAAATAACCGCTTCAGCCTCGCAAACTGAACGGTTATTTTCAATCAATTAAGTATGTGGACAAACCGTCTATCGGTAGCACTCTTTTTCTATAATCATATTAGCATGCATGTGTGGAAATGTCAAAATTTTTCTTCATTCTCTTGGTTATTAATCTCCTTGATCAGCTGTACTGCCTTCTCTGCATCATAGGTTTTCACGAGTATATCCACACCATATATTCCAAATCCAGGTGCTCCATGCATTGCAACATTCGCACCTGCTTCCTGGGAAAAAGCTTCTATTCCACTTTGCTTTAACATTTCTACGAGCTGTTCTGTCTCTACTATATTCTGTGCATTATAAATCTTTGTCCATTCTGTCTTAGATTGGGAAGTTTCTTTTCTCTCCTGAACATTTGGTGAATTCTGATTTCTTTTTCGATTAATAAATGCTAAGGTCCTAAGAATAATAAATGACACAATAGTAATACCTATCAGAAATCCCAATGCCAATCGTGTTATCTGTGTTTCTGTAGCTCCCATTCTAAATAAACATATACCATAGATGACTGTAAATCTTGTGTAAGATTCTTTTCTTTACGACATTGCTTTAAAAAAGCTCCAATCTTTTTTGTATCCATGTCTCTACCTCCCTTCCTCTTACAGCTTACCAATATGCACCAAAATTACCACGACATAAAACGAGAATCCGCTAATTTTCAACCGGACATCGTATGTCTAAAACAAATAAACAGCATTTTCACCCCGAAAACATTCTATTTTTCTATAAATTATCTTTCTCTTTTATGTCTCTCCATAAGCAACAGAATAAACATAATAAACCATATCGCACATGCAATTAAACATCCGATTCCTGGTTTATCTGTACTCCTGCAATCATTTCCTGCAAAGAATCCTTTTATTTCAATTTTTATAATGTTTCAAGAAAACGCATGAATGCTTCTCTTCCCTCGGTCGTACATTTGTATACTCCTGCATCTTCCAGAACATGGGTAAATACGATTCCAATCTCTTTCTGAAGAATGCCATGGATGTCTTCTTTTGTGATTTCCGGATATTTCGGAGGAAACTTCTTAACCCACTCTGCATGTTTCTCAATCTGTTCATTTGAAGAAATATCTTTGCCTTCGAGAATATACTCTTCCAAAAGTTCCATCTCACCTTTTAATCTGGCCGGAAGAACTGCAAGTCCCATAACTTCGATCAGACCGATATTTTCTTTCTTAATATGATGATATTCTGCATGCGGATGGTACACTCCCAGCGGATGTTCTTCTGTTGTGATGTTGTTCCTTAATGTCAGATCCAGTTCGTAGGTATCACCTACTTTACGTGCAATTGGTGTAATTGTATTATGTGGTTCTCCATTGGTCTCAGCATAAATAAATGCTTTTTCATCGGTATAGCCTCTCCATACTTCCAGCACATGTGTTGCCAGATCTACCAAACGGTTGAAATCTTTATGTCGAATACGAAGCACAGATAATGGCCATTTTACAATTCCAGCCTCTACATCTTCAAATCCCGGAAGTACCACGTGCTGCTCAATTGGTGCTTTTGCCATTGCAAATGTATAATGTCCACCCTGGAAATGATCATGGCTTAGGATCGAACCACCTACGATCGGCAGGTCTGCATTAGATCCAAGGAAATAATGCGGAAACAGTTTTACAAAATCAAACAGTTTAATGAATGCATTTCTCTCGATTTTCATTGGAGTATGCTGGCAGTTAAACACAATGCAATGCTCATTGTAATACACATACGGAGAATACTGGAATCCCCAAGGAGTATCATTGATTGTGATCGGAATAATTCTGTGGTTCTGCCTTGCCGGATGATTAACACGTCCCGCATATCCTTCATTTTCCGGGCAAAGAAGACATTTCGGATAACTTCCGGATTTTACATTCCTTGCCGCGGCAATTGCTTTTGGATCTTTTTCCGGTTTGGACAAATTGATGGTAATATCAATCTCACCGTATGGACTGTCTACCTTCCACTTTTGATCCTTCTCTACACGATACCTGCGGATATAATTGCTGTCCTGACTCAGCTTATAAAAATAATCAGTAGCTTTCTTCGGGCTTTCTGCATATTTGTCCCAGAATTCTTTTTGTACCTGACCCGGACGTGGCATCAGACAGTTCATCAATCTGGTATCAAATAAATCCCGGTATACAATACTGTCCTCGATCAGACCTCTTTTTACGGCTTCATCCAGCAATTCGTCCAATGTTTCTTCAAGATTAACAGGTTCCTCAATGTTGTCCGGTTTTTCATAATCATCTTCATGAAAAACATCCAGCAGAAGATTTGTTGTGTAGTTTCTTTCACATTCCGGTGTCAGACCTGTTGTAATCCCATACTGTACCAGTTTTGCAATGCTTTCACTTAACATTTTTCTTCCTCCTGTGCTTCACTTTTAAATTTATATTTTTGGTAACATATATACCGATTTCCCTGATAAGTCAGCATACCTCGATCGCCTTTTTCCAGTTCACGAAAATCTCCCTGTTGCATTTGAAATTCCATCAAACTTCCATCTGTCATCTCAAATACAACGCGAAACCAAGGTACATGTGCTTCAGACTGCATATGGGTATAGATTCCTTGCTTCTTTTCAACGTAAGCGCTTAAATTTTAGGTATGATAGAAAAAATCCCCGACTACTTTCCAGTAGTCGGAGCACCTTGACAATTCAC
>NZ_JADPGO010000049.1:0-460 GCF_015668165.1 Blautia sp. 1001283B150304_161114_C9
GTATACCACTACATAACGTATAGCTAGTATCCAGTTTTCATTTATTGTGGTGAGATTTTCTCATGATTGTCTGTCGGGAAATAGATAGTTCTAAAGCAGGGAGGGTATGACTCACAACGAGTCATACCCTCCCTGAATTTATCTGAAAAAGAAAAAAAGATGGCTAACGACAACCATCTTTCTCTCCGTTATATGTTATAATGTAACTATGCTAACAACTAATTATTATAACGATTTTTGAGTTTGGGCAACAGAAAATTAACTTTAGTTTCTTCGAATTGAGTTTACCTGACGACGATCCAGTCTATACCCTGAAAAAAGTGATGGAGGAATTGGGTTTTTCTGGCTTGTTAGCCAATTGTTCAGATAAGGGAAGAACCGGGTACAACCCAATTATGATGTATGCTGTAGTTACCTATGCAAATATGCGGGGAATACGTTCTGTTGACCGTATTGTTGA
>NZ_JADPGO010000049.1:558-15005 GCF_015668165.1 Blautia sp. 1001283B150304_161114_C9
GGTACAACCCAATTATGATGTATGCTGTAGTTACCTATGCAAATATGCGGGGAATACGTTCTGTTGACCGTATTGTTGATCTGTGTGAAAGAGACCTTGCTTTTATCTGGCTGACGCGCGGACAAAAACTGAAACGTGATGTTTTTTATGACTTTAAAAACAGGAAGCTGACATCTGATGTCCTGGATGACCTGAATTACCAGTTGATGCGGCGGCTACAGAAAGAAGGGCTGGTCACATTAAAAGAACTTTTTATTGACGGTACAAAGATAGAGGCAAATGCGAACCGTTATACTTTTGTATGGCGCGGAAGCATCAATTACCATCTGGCAGGACTTCTGGACTCTATCGACCAGCTTTTTGAAAAATATAATTCTTTTTTGCAGGAGAATGATTATGGGACAAAGTACGAGCTGGGAAATGCACAGATGTTTGTGATCGAAGGGATGGATAAAGTCCGGGAAGTGATCGAAAAGAACAGAAAACGAAAGCTTGTAAAACATAACCTGTGTCCCCGGCCTGAACTGCTATTCCTGCCCGGGTGCAGTGGGCGCCTGTCCTATCGGCTCTATTCAGGCAGTAGTAGGAAGCTGGAATTTCAAAATGGCATACTATGTGATCGGATTCCTTATTTTCATCGGTGCCCTGCTTGGCCGACTGGTCTGCGGTTTCTTATGCCCTTTCGGTCTGATCCAGGATCTGCTGAATAAGATTCCTTTCCCAAATAAAATCCGCACATTTAAAGGGGACAAACTGCTCCGCAGACTGAAATACGTGATCTTTCTCGTATTCGTTATCCTGCTCCCCATGTTCGTAGTAGATATCATGGGTCAGGGTGCTCCGTATTTCTGCAAACTGATCTGTCCTGCAGGCACACTGGAAGGCGGCATTCCTCTGGTCCTGTTGAATAAATCCATGCGCAGTGCGGTGGGATGACTTTATATATGGAAGAATGGAATTCTGATCATTACGATTATTCTTGCTATCATTATTTATCGTCCATTTTGCAGATATATCTGTCCACTTGGGGCCTTTTATTCGGCCTTTAATTCTGTTTCCGTATTCCGGTACAGCGTGGATAAAGATAAATGCATTCACTGTGGAAAATGTGCAAAAGCCTGCCAGATGGATGCGATTCAATGCGGTATCCGAAGAAAACCACGGACAACTGCAACAGCTTCTGAAGCTCGGTCTGTTGATTAAGATAGGGGGCGGACAGTGGAATTTAAAAATTCATTTTAGGGACGGAAAATACAACATAGTTATTGGTTGACATACTGCATTTACGGGTGATAGAATAAAATTGAACTATGAAACATAGTGAATAAGCCGGATCACCGGATATCATGAATACAGTAATCATGCAGTAAAGAGCAACGAAGGAGATACACATATGGCAACACTCAAGGATGTGGCGAAGGCATCGGGACTGACAGTAGGGACTGTTTCCAGAGTTTTGAATAATAGAGGATATATCAGCGATAAGACACGGGAAAAAGTATATCGGGTAATGAAAGAACTGGATTATCAGCCGAACGAGATGGCCAGATCCCTGTCGAAGCAGAAGAATAATATCATCGGTGTGATTCTGCCGCAAATTGAACATCCTTATTTCGCCAAAGTTCTGAGCAGACTGGAACGGGAAGCTGCGAAACAGGGATATCGTATCATGCTGTTTGTTTCCAGAAATAAAGAAAAACGGGAAGAACAGTGTATCGAGATGTGTAAAAGCGGCAGAGTGGCCGGCGTAGTGCTTTGTAGCGGAAGCTTCGAAACTGAGAAGTTCAGAGGACTGGATTTTCCCCTGATCACACTGGAACGATCTATGGATGAAGGTACTTTGAGTATAGAATGTGATAACTATCAGGGTGGAACAATGGCAACTCAGCATCTGATTGATAAAGAATGTCATAAACTGATGTATATCGGCGGAATGAGTGCAGGTGAAGACGTCCGTATGCCGGCAGATTTCCGTGAAGTGGCGTTTCGTGACACCTGTGCGAAGACGAAGACAGAGAATATTGTCATCGTGACAGAGAAGCAGATGTTTGATTCTATGGAATATTACGAATTTGTCAGGGAGAAACTGATCGAGCATCCAGATGTAGATGGTGTTTTCGCCAGCTCAGATGTGATTGGTGCCTATGTACTGCAGGCCTGTTATGATCTGAATATCGAAGTCCCGGGCAGACTGAAGATCGTAGGATTCGATGATGTGAACATTGCACAGTTTACCAGTCCCGGACTGACTACCATTCATCAGCCCGTAGAACAGATGGCGGAGCAGGCAATCTCGGCAATCGTACAGATCGACGCAGGTAAGGTAGTTCCAACCAAGACAGTATTTCCGGTTACGCTGGTGGAACGTGGAACAACCTGATAAGCTATGCATTGTGAATATCCGTTGGACATAATATAATAAATAATCGGCAGGTATCGAGAAAGATACCTGCTTTTTTATTGCATAAAATGAAACTCCAATGATACCACCGAAGTGCTTTGCATCCCTTCAAGCAGACAGGATAACATCATAATCGGTCATTCAGAAATGTGGGATGTATTTGAAATGAATATAACATACGGTTACTATAAAAATAAGCGAAGTTTTATAGAAAACCAACTCAAATATGTGATAATCCAGTGAAAAAACAAAAACTGAATGTAAAAATGCACAAAAACAGACGATAAAAATAGTGCTATTATAACAAAATGCCTTCGGAACGCAAAAAATATATGACAACCGATTGACATATACAAATCATAATGATAGAATAACACTATCAAGAAAATACGTCGGGGACGTAAAGACAAGCTAAAAAAGCAGGAGGAAAAAAGAAAATGAAAAAACGTATTTCAATGGCACTTGCAATGGCAACTGCAGCAACAATGGCAACTGTATCCGTACCGGCTATGGCGGCGGATGACGTAAACATCACAATCTTCAACTCCAAGATGGAAGTTCAGAGCCAATTCGAAGAAAAAGCTGCTGAATATTCTGAAGAAACAGGTGTTGGCGTAGAAGTTTACTATTCCAGTGATACAGTAGCAGCTCACCTGGCTACCAAATATTCTGCAAACGACCCATACACACTGGCCATGGTAGATGCGAAAGATATCTACTCCCTCGCGAAAGATCACGCGATCGACTTAAGTGATCAGGACTGGGTAAAAGAAACAGATTATGCAATTGGAATTGATGACCAGATCAATGGTTTTCCGACATGTGTAGAGGCTCGTGGACTTATCTACAATGCAGATGCCATTGAAGCTATCACTGGTGAGAAATTTAATCCGGAAGATTACAAAACATTAGATGCATTTAAAGAACTCCTTGAAACTCTGAAAAAAGGAGGAATGGAAACACCTACCGGAATCATGAAAGAAGACTGGTCACTGGCGGCTCACTTCCTTACACAGGTATATGAAGAGCAGCCAGATGTAGAAGAATTCATCAGCGAACTTCACGAAGGAAAAGCAGACCTGATCAACAACGAGAAATTCAATTCCCTTATGGACTTCTTCGATGTAATGATGGAGAACAACTACGCAAAAGATTCTGCAATCGCTGCAGAGCGTGAGACAACAGAAATGATGCTTGCAGAAGGACAGATCGCATTCATGTTCGGCGGTAACTGGGACTGGTCAGTGATTAATGCATATGACTACTCCGAAAACATGGGTATGATGCCTGTACCACAGAACACAGATGACGGTTCCAACGAGAAACTTGTAGGCGGCGGTTCCAAATTCTTTATGATCGACTCCTCTGATGCAACAAGCGATGAACAGCGTCAGGCAGCAAAAGACTTCCTTACATGGCTTGCTGATTCTGAAGAAGGACAGTCCTTCATCGTAAATGACTGTGCACTGATCCCGGCATTCTCCAATAATAAACTGGAAGTAGCTGATCCGCTTGGAAAATCTGTAAAAGAATATGCAGATGCCGGCCAGTTGATCGGTAACTATAACTACATGCCAGATGACAGCATTTCCGTGTGTGGTGCTATCTGCCAGAAATACCTTGCAGGACAGATCGACCGTGCAGAATTCGCATCTGAGATTGAAGATTACTGGAAAAATACAGCTCCTGTAGAGCACTAACATTAAATAAAAGGCATATGCCACCCCGGGAGGCTGCACGCCAGTGTCATGCGGCGTGCAGCCTCTTTCCCTAAAAAGGGAAAAACGGGGATAATAAAAGGGAAAGGGGATCGTTAATATGGAAAGAAACACGATGAAGTATAAAGTAAAACAGTACTTGATGTTCGCCGGTGTTTCCACAGTTCTGTTCTGTGCGGTAGTGATTGTTCCATTTATTTATGGATTATATCTTACATTCACGAGCTGGGACGGTGTCTCAAAAGAAAAGCCTTTCGTAGGGCTTGCAAACTATATATCTACATTTCAGGATGCAGCATACTGGCAGGCACTTGGCCGTACACTTGTTTACTCCGTTATCGCTGTAATTCTGGTAAATGTAGTAGCATTTTTCCTGGCATATCTTCTGACCAGTGGTATTAAAGGTCAGAACTTCTTCCGTGCAGGTTTCTTCATTCCGAACCTGATCGGTGGTATTGTACTTGGTTATGTATGGAAATTCGTATTTAACCGTGCTTTCGTAGCACTTGGCAAATCTTTATCTATCGGAGCACTTTCAACTTCCTGGCTGGCAACCACCAATGGTGCAATGGCCTGCCTGATCATCGTATCTGTATGGCAGTACGCCGGATACATGATGCTGATCTATGTAGCCGGATTCATGAGCGTATCCAAGAGCCTTATGGAAGCTGCACAGATTGATGGATGTACAAAGACTCAGGCAACGATCAACGTAACGATCCCGCTTATGAGATCTTCTTTCGTACAGTGTCTGTTCCTTACAATCACAAGATGCTTCATGGTATACGATGTGAACCTTTCCTTAACAAAGGGCGAGCCGTTCAACTCCTCCGTAATGGCAGCCATGCACGTATACAATCAGGCATTCTCTTATAAGAACTACGGTGTTGGACAGGCAGAAGCCCTTGTTCTGTTCATTGTCTGCGCGATCGTAGGTGTTACTCAGGTTTATATTGGTAAGAAAGGAGAGGTGGCAGCATAATGGATGAAAATAAAAAAGCAGCTCAGAAAAAGAAAATAAGCCATTTTATTACAATAGCAGTGCTGGTCATCTTATTCCTGGCGTTTATCTTCCCGTTTATCATGGTTATTATCAATGCCTTTAAGACCAAAGGTGACATTACAGCAGATCCGCTGGCACTGGTTGGATCTCATGGATTTATCCTTACCAACTTCACAGATGCAATGAAGAAAATGAACTTCGCGACTTCCTTTACGAACTCACTGATCATCACAACTACCTCCACAATTTTGACGATCGTGCTTGCAGCAATGACTGCATTTGTAATTGTGCGTAACAAATGGAAAGCATGTGGACTTCTGTTTTCTGCAATGATCGCTTCCATGGTTATTCCTTTCCAGGTTCTGATGATTCCGCTTGTATCTCTTTACGGTGGTATCTTCGGTATTCTGAACAGTCGTGTGACACTGATCTTCATGCATGTTGGTTTCTCTCTTTCTATGGCAACTTTCATGTTCCACGGAGCTATTCATACAAGTATTCCGCTGGAACTGGAAGAAGCCGCATATATTGATGGATGCAACAGATGGCAGACATACTGGAAAATCGTATTTCCGCTTCTGAAACCAACTATCGCAACTGTAGCAATTATTGATGCCATGGCATTCTGGAATGACTACCTTCTTCCAAGTCTTGTGCTTGCACGTAAAGAGCTGTATACACTTCCAATCGCCACACAGGCATTCTATGGTACATATTCTACAGACCTGGGACTGGTAATGGCTGCCCTCCTTCTGGCTATGCTTCCAATCCTGGTATTATATCTGTTCCTGCAGAGATATATTGTGGAAGGTGTTACTTCCGGAGCTGTAAAAGGCTGATAAATAAAGTTACATGGGGCCCAAAGGCAATTTATGTTTTTGGACCCCTTAACTACTATATTGAGGAAATGGCGAAAAGAGGAATTTTCGCCTGATATTAAGGAGATAGATTATGACAAGTCAGACATTACGCGATGCCAGAAGATATGAAGAGGCAATGGCACAGAACATTACAGACCAGGAGAGACCGGAATTTCATTTATCTCCAAGAGTGGGCTGGATGAATGATCCCAATGGTTTTTCCTATTATAAAGATAAATTCCATCTGTATTATCAGTATTATCCATATGACAGTCAGTGGGGACCTATGCACTGGGGACATGTGGTAAGCGATGATCTCCTTCATTGGGAGTACCTGCCTTCAGCTATTGCACCGGACATGCCGTACGATTATGTGGGATGTTTCTCCGGAAGTGCTATAGAGCTTCCGGACGGTAAACAGCTCTTTATGTACACAGGTGTGCGCAAAGAAGTTCAGCCGGGCGGCGGTGTCCGTGACATCCAGACTCAGTGTCTTGCTACGGGTGATGGAATGGATTATGAAAAAGATCCGAGAAATCCGATCCTTACAGTAGAAGATATGCCGGAGAACAGCAGTCCATTTGATTTCCGTGATCCGAAGATGTGGAAATGCGAGGATGGATCTTACCGCTGTGTAACTGTAAATGACAGAGCAGATGGAACAGGCGGACGTATTCTGCTGTACAGAAGTGAGGATGGATATGACTGGAAGTTTGAATCCATCATGCTTTCCAATGATGGAAGATTCGGAAAGATGTGGGAGTGCCCGGACTTCTTTACTCTGGATGGAAAGGATGTTGTACTGGTAAGCCCGCAGGATATGCTTCCGAAAGACTTTGAATATCATAACGGAGATGGAACACTTTGTCTGATCGGTAAATTCGATGAGACTACGAAAACTTTCATTCCGGAGAGTGATCAGGCTGTAGATTACGGAATTGATTTCTATGCAATGCAGACTGTAGAAGCGCCGGACAGAAGAAGGATCATGATCGGCTGGATGCAGAACTGGGATACCTGCAGCAATAACCGGATTCCGAAGGGAAAATGGTTCGGACAGATGAGTATTCCGCGAGAACTTTCGATTAAAGATGGCCGTCTGATCCAGAAGCCGGTCAGAGAGATCGAGAACCTTCGTACAGATAAAGTAGAATATAAAAATGTAACATTTGAAAATGATCTGAAACTGGACGGTGTATCTGGAAGATGTGTGGATTTGGAACTTACACTTCGTCCGGGAGATACAGAGGATATTTATAAGAAATTTGCAGTACGTTTTGCACAGAATGATCAGTATCATACTGCGGTAAGTTTCCGTCCGTATGAATCAGTCCTGAAGATTGACCGAAAATTCTCCGGTTCCAGAAGAGCGATCATTCATCAGAGAAGAAGCAAGGTGAACAGCCGGAACGGAGAAATCAAACTCCGCCTGATTCTGGACCGTTACAGTGCAGAAATCTTTGTCAATGACGGAGAACATGTGTTGACTGCTACAATCTATACAGACACCTCCGCAGACGGAATTTCCTTCTTTGCAGATGGAAAAGTGGAGATGGATGTTACCAGATATGAATTAAGAAAATAAAAGCAGATGTAACAGACATTAAAGGAGAATTGATATGTTAAAAAAAGACTGGTGGAAAAGTGCCGTAATTTATCAGATATATCCAAGAAGTTTTCAGGACACCAACGGAGATGGATTTGGAGATTTCCAGGGAATTATCAGGAGGCTGCCTTATCTGGAGAAACTGGGGATAGACTGTATCTGGCTCTGCCCGGTGTACCGTTCTCCTCAGGATGATAATGGGTATGATATTTCTGATTACTGTGATGTGGATCCCATGTTCGGAACCATGGCAGATATGGAAGAACTTATCGGGAAAGCCAGGGAACATGGCATTTATATTGTAATGGATTTAGTACTGAATCATTCTTCCGATGAACATAAATGGTTTATAGAAGCGAAAAAGAGCAGGGAAAATCCTTATCATGATTACTATGTATGGCGTGATGGAAAAGAGGGAGTACTTCCCAATGATATGAAAGCTGCTTTCGGCGGTTCTGCATGGGAGTGGGTACCGGAAGTAGAACAGTATTATTTCCATCAGTTTTCTGTGAAACAGCCGGATCTGAACTGGGAGAATCCGAAGCTGAGACAGGAGCTGTGGGATATCATTAATTTCTGGATCGATAAAGGGGTAGGCGGTTTCCGTCTGGATGTTATCGATCTGGTGGGAAAAGTGCCGGATGAGAAGATCACATCCAATGGTCCGAAGCTTCATGAATACATAAAAGAAATGACTGCACATACATTTGTGAGAGATAATCTGATTTCTGTAGGTGAAACCTGGAGTGCTACTCCGGAGATCGCCAAACTGTACAGCAATCCGGACGGCAGTGAACTTTCCATGGTGTTCCAGTTCGAACATATCTGTCTGGATCAGCAGGAGGGCAAGGAGAAATGGGATCTGGCTCCTCTTCCATTCCATAAGTTCAAGGAAGTGTGGAATAAGTGGCAGACAGAACTCTATGGATGTGGATGGAACAGCCTGTTTTGGGATAATCATGATCTTCCGAGAATCGTTTCACGATGGGGAGATGAGGGTCAGTACAGAGAGGAATCTGCGAAAATGCTGGCAACACTTCTTCACGGAATGCAGGGAACTCCGTACATTTACCAGGGGGAAGAACTGGGTATGACCAATGTGAAATATGAGCTTGAGGAATATCGTGATATTGAACTTTTCGGCATGTATAAGGAGCGCAGGGCACAGGGATATACCCATGAAGAGCTGATGGAATCTATCTATGCGAAAACCCGTGACAATGCCCGCACACCGATGCAGTGGGATACTACAGAGCAGGCTGGATTTACAACCGGAAAACCGTGGATTAAGGTAAATCCCAATTATACAGAGATTAATGCTGCAGAGCAGGTAGATCGTGAGAATTCTATTTTTAATTATTATCGTAAACTGATCCAGCTGAGAAAAGAGCTTCCGGTTCTGACAGATGGCAAGTTCACCATGCTGGATATGGATCACAACCAGATCTTCGCATATCTGAGAGATAACGGCGAAGATAAGCTTCTGGTAGTCTGCAACTTCTATGGAAACACAGTTGATTATGCTGTTTCTGAGAAAGCAGAGGATCTGGAGCTTCTGATCGGAAATTATACAGAAGAAAATATGCAGACAGATGTACTGCGTCCTTATGAAGCAAGAATCTATCGGATTCGATAATAGATGGATACGAGGAGAAAAGAAAGTGAATCAGAGGGAAAGAAAGAAAAGAACAGCGAAGACGGAAAGCGCTGTTAAGACAGTTGAAAAAGCAGAGACAGTAAAGGTTGAACAGACGAAGAAAGCTGTTGTTAAGGCTGCAAAAGCAGAAAAAGTTTATAACACACGATTCGAGAAGAAACTGGACGAGCTGCGCTGGCTGTACATGGAACTTTATGGAAACAGCTCCATGTTCGCAGAATTATGTGACCAGATGCACCGCTTCTATGAAGAACGTACAGATGTCCTGAAAAAGCTGGACAGCAAGCGTGAAGCAGATCCTGACTGGTATAAGAAAAACGACATGCTGGGCATGATGTTCTATATCGATAATTTTGCCGGAAATATGAAAGGTGTGGAAAGCAAGATTGACTATCTGGAAAAGAACAATGTTAATTATATTCATCTCATGCCGTTTCTGGATACTCCGAAAGGTCGTTCTGACGGCGGATATGCAGTAGCAGATTTCAGGAAAGTTCAGGAAAATCTGGGAACTATGGATGAACTGGAAGAGCTTACAGGTGCCTGCCATGAGAAAGGCATTAGCGTGTGCATGGATTTCGTTATGAATCATACTTCCGAGGATCATGAGTGGGCGAAAAAAGCCCGCCAGGGAGATGGTGAATATATGAGCCGTTATTTCTTCTATGATAATTCATATATTCCGTCTCTGTATGAGAAAACAGTACCTCAGGTATTCCCGACCACAGCTCCTGGAAATTTCACATGGCTGCCTGAGATCGGACATTATGTAATGACTACATTCTATCCGTATCAGTGGGATTTACACTACAGAAATCCACGTGTGTTCAATGAGATGATGTATAATTTCCTGTTCCTTGCCAATAAAGGAATTGACATTATCCGAATCGATGCAGTGCCGTATATCTGGAAGGAACTGAATACTTCCTGCAGAAACCTGCCACAGGTACATACCATTGTACGTATGATGCGTCTGATCAGTGAGATCGTTTGCCCGGGTATTCTTCTTCTGGGCGAGGTTGTTATGGAGCCGGAGAAGGTAGTTCCTTATTTCGGAACAGTAGAGAAACCGGAATGCCATATGCTTTATAACGTAACGACTATGGCAACAACCTGGCATACAGTTGCCACCAGGGATGTAAGTCTGCTGAAGAAACAGCTGGATATTGTCAATGGTTTACCAAAGGATTATGTATTCCTGAATTATCTGCGCTGCCATGATGATATTGGCTGGGGTCTGGATTATGCCACTCTGAAACAGGAGGGTATTGAGGAGCGTTCCCATAAGAAATATCTGAACGATTATTTTCAGGGTTATACAGGGGAAAGCAACAGCCGCGGAGTCCTTTATAATGAGGATCCTGTAACAGGAGATGCCAGATTCTGCGGAACTACAGCTTCTATGTGCGGAATCGAGAAAGCCGGATTTGAGAAGGACAAAGCTGCCATGAAGAGCGCAATCCAGATGGATGTAATGCTTCATGCATATATGTTCATGCAGTCCGGAATCCCGGTTCTTTACAGCGGAGATGAGATCGGACAGGTCAATGATTACTCTTATAAAAATGACCCGGATAAAGTGCAGGATTCCCGCTATATCCACAGAGGCGCAATGCACTGGGATCTGGCTGCCAGAGCAGATGATCCGAAAACAGTAGAGGGACAGCTCTTCGGACAGCTGGATAAACTGGAAAAGATCCGCAAGAAAGAGAAAGCATTTATGACCAATGCTGATACCTGGACAGTAGAAACCTGGGATAACAGCATTCTCTGCATCGGCCGTTACTACGACGGAGACAAGATCTATGGCCTGTTCAATTTCAGCGAATATGACAAGACTGCATGGATCAACGAAAGAGATGGCCTGTACAAAGACCTCATCACCGGACAGGAGATGGAAGCTGCAGGAGTAAATATCCCGGCATACGGATTCTACTGGCTGAAGAAAGAATAAGATGAAAAATTATGAAGGGATGCCGGAAAATTTCCGGTGTCTCTTTTTTGACTCTTTGTGTCTGTAATTTTAACAAACAATTGTATTTGTTAAGGAAAGAGTAAATGTCTGTCAAACATAAGAAAACTGTATTGTTTTTTGGAAATTTGGGTGCTATGCAGATGCAGCAGCTGAAACATCTGAGAATTAAAAACAGGGTCTGAGAAATCAACTCTATGAAAAGCACAAAATTTACCGGGCTGCTTACGAAAAAGAAGACAGTCCGGTATCTTGTTTATCTTTTACTTGTCTGTATGTTCGCTGTTTTTGTCATTAAATTGAATCAGATGGAAAAAACAGAGCTGGTGGTCCGGACAGGACAGAGAAGGCATTATTTATATCTTTGCGATTATCTATCTGCTGGCTTTCTGTCTGATTGGTGGGAAACAGGGAATTAAGGGATGCCTTGGGTTGATTTTTACATTCTTCTGCGTGATCTTTGTTTATCTGCCGTTGGTATATCTGAAATTTTCACCGTTCTGGACGGCGATGTTTGTATGCTTTATTACAACGTTGGTTACTATGTATCTGATCGGAGGTCCGACACGGAAGACATGTGCAGCGACACTTGGAACACTTGCCGGCGTTGTTCTTGCAGGAATTTCAGCGTGGTGTTTCAGCAAGGCTTCCGGGATTACCGGTTTTAATGTTTCGGATATTGAGACACTGATGACTCTTTGGAACACGAATCGTATCCAGGTTGGCGGATTGCTTTTTTCAGGATTGCTGATCTCCTGTCTGGGAGCAGTGATGGATGTTGCTATGTCCATTAGCAGTGCTATTGATGAAATCTACAGACAGAATACTTCATTAACCCGGAAAGAACTTTTCAAAGCCGGGCTGCGTGTGGGAAGAGACATGATGGGAACAGACAGCAACACACTGATCCTGGCATTTGCAGGAAGCAGTGTCAGTACACTTCTTCTGGATTATTCTTATGATCTTCCGTATCAGCAGATCATTAATTCCAATAATATTGGTATTGCGATCATGCAGGGACTGGCGGGAAGCTTCGGGATCGTGCTTTCTGTACCGTTTACTGTACTAATCTGTACGATACTTTTTCATAAGAGTAAATAATACAGGGGGTTGTCGGGAAATAGATAGTTCCAAAGCAGAGAGGGTATGACTCACAACGAGTCATACCCTCTCTGAATTTATCTGAAAAAAGAAAAAAAGATGGCTAACGACAACCATCTTTCGCTCCGTTACATGTTATAATGTAACTATGCTAACAACTAATTATTATAACGATTTTTTTGAGTTTGGGCAACAGAAAATTAACTTTAGTTTCTTCGAATTGAGTTTACCTGATGACGATCCAGTCTATACCCTGAAAAAAGTGATGGAGGAATTAGATTTTTCTGGCTTGTTAGCCAATTGTTCAGATAAGGGAAGAACCGGATACAACCCAATTATGATGTATGCTGTAGTTACCTATGCAAATATGCGGGGAATACGTTCTGTTGACCGTATTGTTGATCTGTGTGAAAGAGACCTTGCTTTTATCTGGCTGACGCGCGGACAAAAACCGAAACGTGATGCTTTTTATGACTTTAAAAACAGGAAGCTGACATCTGATGTCCTGGATGACCTGAATTACCAGTTTATGCGGCGGCTGCAGAAAGAAGGGCTGGTCACATTAAAAGAACTTTTTATTGACGGTACAAAGATAGAGGCAAATGCGAACCGTTATACTTTTGTATGGCGCGGAAGCATCAATTATCATCTGGCAGGACTTCTGGACTCTATTGACCAGCTTTTTGAAAAATATAATTCTTTTTTGCAGGAGAATGATTATGGGACAAAGTACGAGCTGGGAAATGCACAGATGTTTGTGATCGAAGGGATGGATAAAGTCCGGGAAGTGATCGAAAAGAACAGAAAACGAAAGCTTGTAAAACATAAAAAGCTTTCAAATAACCGTATTATAGAGATCGATAACTGTTCACCGCTTGAAATACGGAAACTCCAGAACAATCTCACGATGATCGCAGACAACGAGGGAATCGAATTCGTTTACGGAAAAGGAAAAAGAAAACCTGCACTTCAACAGCTGCATGAGGAACTGGAACAATGCGGAAAACGACTGATGGAATATAAAGAATGCTTTGAGATCATGGGAAAAGACAGAAACAGTTATTCCAAAACAGATCTGGAAGCGAATTTTATGCGTATGAAAGAAGATCACATGTTGAACGGACAGTTAAAGCCAGCATATAATGTTCAGATCGCGGTAGAGAATTATTTTATCGTACATGGATATGTAAGCAGCGACCGCACCGATTATAATACCCTGATCCTGGTCCTTGAAAAACATAAGAATGCTTTCGGGAGTATTCTGGAAGAAGTAACTGCGGACAGCGGGTACTGTAGTGAAAAAAATCTGCTTTATTTAAAACGGAATGAAATATCCAGTTATATAAAACTGCAGGATCATGAAAAGCGAAAAACATGCGCTTATTCAGAAGATATCAGTAAATATTACAACATGAGGACAGGGATTTTTGAAGATGAACAGTTCTATATCTGCCATGACGGACGTGAACTGCGGCATCTCAGGACAGAGAGCAAAGAGCAGGATGGATATACACAGACCTTTGAGGTATATGGTTGTGCAGACTGCAGCGGATGTGAACATAAAGCGCGCTGTCTGTATAAGTATGATGCGGAAAAAGATGCCGAAAAGAACAAAGTCATGAAGATCAATGAACAATGGGAGGAACTGAAAGAAAGATCGCATGCCAATATCCAGAGTGAACGCGGGATCCTGAAACGCCAGACACGTACCATTCAGACGGAAGGACATTTTGGAGATATCAAGGAAAATGAGAACTTCCGGCGTTTTAATTACCGTTCGGCAGATAAGGTATATAAAGAATTCATGCTGTATGCTATTGGAAGAAATATAAATAAATATCATCGTTTTTTATACGAAAAACTGAGAAAATTTGAAGGAAAAACTGCCTAGAAAAAAATGCGGCTGAAAAAATCCAAACAAGGATTTTTTGCGGCCAAAAACAGAAAGTATTTATCAAAATAAAAATATCCTGAACAAGTTGCAGAGCCAGAAAGCTCTGTAACTGTCAGGATATTTTTGTTTGGACTGTCAGCTCTAAAAAACGTTATTTACCGACAGACAATCATGAGAAAATCTCACCACAATAAATGAAAACTGGATACTAGCTATACGTTATGTAGTGGTATAC